>JAVCDJ010000134.1 GCA_030765845.1 Candidatus Stygibacter australis | reverse complement strand
GGATACAGATTCTGCCAGATTTCTATTGCTGCTGTTCAGTACAATCCAGCAAAAAATATGATAAGAGTTTTAAAAGATATTAATGCGAAATTCTCTATGGATGCCTCTGTTACTGATAATCCTCTTAAAGACACAAAAAGTAGACCTTCATCATCTTTCTCGAAAATAGTTTCAGAGCATGTATATGAAGCTCATAAAGAAGGCATCATCGATAATGGCAGTTATCTCATCATCACTCCTGATGCATGTGTGAGCACGCTGCAATCACTTGTGCGGTGGAAGAGAAAACTCGGGCACGAAGTAACGCTTACACCCCTGTCTGAGATCGGTGCATCACCCGATAATTATGACATCAAAAACTATATACAAAATGCGTATCTTTCGTGGGATGTTCCTCCTGAATTTGTAATTTTAGTAGGAGATGTAACAGGATTATATGTTCTCCCATCATTTTATGTTCAAGGAACTTATACGCAGTATGATGTTAGCGATCATGAATATTCATTACTTGATGGAGATGATTATTTTCCAGATATATTTATTGGTCGTATCTCAATTCAGACTCTTATGGAATTAATAACAATTGTGACCAAGATTATACATTATGAAAGCTCTATTACTCAAGGTGAATGGTATAATCATGCATTGATGATTTCTCCTCTGGATGCATATTGGGGAATTTATACATACTATATTACGAAAATGAACGTCAAAGAAAAGCTTATTAATTTTGGATTTGAAGTTGATGAATTCACTTATCCTTATGACTCGGGAGTTCAGAAGCTAATAAGTTTGATAAATGCAGGGTATTCATTTATCAATTATCGTGGTTATGGTTATCATAGTGGGTGGGATACCGTAGGGTATAATTTTTTGGTAAGTGATGATATTGCTTCTTTGAATAACCATTTTATGCTGCCCATGATTACGAGTATAACCTGCGACGGAGGGGACTTCGCTTCTTCGGCAGTACAACAGTGCTTTGGAGAAGTATGGCTTAAAGAAGGATCACCTACTAATCCGAAAGGGGCAATAGGATTTATCGGTCCAAGTGAGCGAGATACTCAGATTGAATGGAATAATTGTATGGATATGGGCATTTATCAAGGAGTAGTATATGAAAATATGAACAGGTGTGGTGAAATGTTGCTGAGAGGAAAAATGGAATTGTATAATAATTATCCTCATAATCATGCCTGGGGAAATTCTCACAATTCAGACCAGTTCTACTTTTATGTGTATAATCTTCTTGGAGAACCGGGATTGAGAATATGGACAGACATCCCAAAAGATTTTACTTTTATATCACCAGATAGTATTCCTATTCAACAAAACTATATTAGTGTACAGGTCGATAATGTAGATGATAAGAATGGATTTATTGTTGCCCTTACTAAAGATGATTCTCTTATTACGAAAGGAATTTCTAATAATGAAGGCTTTGTAACGTTATATACTACCCTTGAGTTAGGAGATTATGAGATTACCGCTTCTAAATATGGTTATTTGCCTATTACAAATGAATTTGAAATTTTTTCAGAACTGGCTTTGGAGATGGGTGAAGTAAATTATATAGACGAGCCAATAGCTGGAACTACTGTTGAATATGAGTTTTACTTGATTAATTCTTCTTCGAATATATCTGAAAACATTTTAATAAATATCTCATCTGATGACAAGTCGATTTCAATAATTACCGATAGTCTTTTTATTGACTCAATACTGCCTCAAACGAGTCATCTCTGTCAGAATTTATTTTTTAGAATTAATGATAGATGGCACGATGGAAAGTACTCAGATATAGACATTTCTGTTTCTTCAGATTTCGGAACACAATCTTGTAAAATTGATTTTGAAATAATAAGTCCTGAATTAGTATTTTCCGATTTTATTGTTCAGAACAATGATTGCTGTCTTATCCAAAATCAACAAGACAATATCTTTATAGAGTTAACAAATACGGGCTCGATACAAAGTGATTTATTCTTTGCACAACTTACTTGCGTTAATAACAAAGTAACAATGATTCAAGATGAGAGTTATTATACAACAATCTCTATGAATGGAACCGGTGCTAATTCAATGCCCTTCGTTATGCTTCCTGAAGAAGTTTTAACCGGAGAGATTGCACAGTTTGATTTAGAAATTTCACAAAATGATTCAATTGTTCAAAATATACAGTTTTCAATCCCAATAGGAATTATCAGTGAAAAAAGTCCTACATTCAGTTCTTATGGATACTATGCAATAGAGAGTTCGGATGAAGGTTTTTTTACTCCTCCAACGTATAGTTGGATAGAAATAAATCCTGATCTTGGAGGGGAAGGTGTACTTTTGGAGGGGGATTATGTGACAAATGACGGATATGTTGAATTTATCGATCTGCCATTTGCTTTTTCTTTTTATGGGAACTACTATTATTCGATTTCAGTTTGTTCTGAAGGTTGGATCTCAATGGGAGAAGATTTTGTTTATCATAGGAACAAGACAATACCATCCGGGTGTGGACCGCATGCAATGATCGCTCCATTTTGGGATAACTTAAGAAATGGGGAACTTTATTATTTTTATGACATTGAAAATCAATTCATAATTATAGAATGGTTTGAGTTTTTAAATAAGTACAACCCAGATAAAAAAGAAACATTTCAGGTTATTCTATTTGATCCGGCATATTACAAAACCCTAACAGAAGATGGTGAAATATTATTTCAATATAAAACAATTAACAACGTAGACCAAGGTGATAATTACGCTACTGTGGGGATAGAGAATTGGAAACAAACCGAAGGGATTTTGCTTTCATACTCAAATATATATGTTCCAACAGCTCACGAATTGCAAGATGAAATTTCGATACTTTTTACAACCAAAGAAGCACCGGAAATTCCATTACTTGAAGTAAATCCGCAAATCCTATCCTATACTGTTCCACAAGATACAATTATATATGACAATTTTGTGTTATCAAATATTTCAAATCAATCAATTGATTTCAGTGCAAGCTTATCGCATTTTCCCAGATCAAGAAAAAATTTTGATGGTTATAAAAATGCGAATTTGATTTCAAAAATGAACTCATTACCACGAATAAATAATAAAGCAAATACTAAAGAAAATATACCTCATGGTAAAAAGTCTATATTAAATTCAGATATTGAAGTACTATTTCCAAATGGTGGAGAGACTCTTACCTATGGAACCATGCAAACAATTTTATGGAATTCATCAGGTCCTATTGAATCTGTGTCGATTAAATTATTCTTAGTGAATCTGTGTTATGTCCTAACATATTCCACAAATAATGACGGCGAGTTTTCTTTTTATATAGATTATCCATTATCAGATTTTTGTACAATTCAGATTGAAGATAATGCTGGAACAGCAGTGGATATTTCAGATAATTACTTCTCTATTAATATTTTTGATATAATCCAGCCCTATGAAAATGAAATATTATTATATGATACTGTAGACACATTATGTTGGAATTATCCTGGAAATTATAATGAAATTATCATAGAAATTACTAGAGATGATGGATTATCCTGGGAAATAGTTGCTGATGCATTTCAAAATACTGGATCATATGAATATATAGTAACGGGACCTCCTTCAGAAGAATGTGCTTTCAAAATCACCGCATCTAATTATGAAATTTCAAATCGCTCTGATGGCACCTTCAGCATTGTTGATTCACCTATTAATTGGTTATCGTTAGACATAACTTCAGGAACACTTATAGGGGGGGAATCATTACATATTCCTTTTGAAATATCAACAATTAATTGTGATGTTGGCAATTATGAAGCATATATAATTATTGAATCAGGAATCGGACAGAAAATTATTATTCCTGTCACGCTTGAAGTGAGCTATGATATCGATGATAAACCAGAGGAAATCATCCAAACTTTATCAGCACATCCCAATCCTTTCAGCAGTTCAACAACCATTTCTTATTATGTAACCACGAATTCTCACGAATTGCCACAAATTCAGATTTATAATGTGAAGGGGCAACTGGTTCGAGAGATGGAATGCACTGATTTTAATTTCGGTTTGAATGAAGTTAATTGGGATGGTAGAGATTATATATGGAAAAGAGTTTCATCTGGTCTGTATTTTTATCAAATAAAAGTTGGAGACTCTGTAATAGGAACCAATAAGTGTTTGCTGATAAATGATTAGGCAAAAGATTTCACATCTTAAATCTCAAATCGTTGATCTTTATTCGATATTCACATTAAAGTTATTAAATTAAAATAAACATTAAAATCTTTTGAAATATATTCCAATTTCATGTCTCTAACTTCTTGACATAAAAACCACACATTTCTATCAACAACTCAAAATTATAAGGGGAGGTCATGTGAAAAATAAGATTTTCACAACCATACTTTTTATAATCCTGATTCCTGCGAGCATGTTTGCTCTGGATATTAATCTCGAAGGTAACAATCTTTTGATACAAGGCAACTTCGATAACTGCGAGATAAGCAATGAAACAAGGGGAGAGCTTCAATTTTGCAGTGTCACAATAGAGGGATATGCTTCAACTGCTGAACCGGGAAAAGCAATATTACCTCTATATTCGCAATTGATATCGCTTCCACCATCAGGAAATTTTGTGATTGAGAATATTAAATATAACTATGATGAAGTAGCAATTGATTTACCCATTCAGTCATTCGGATGGGAAAACCACATAGAGAAGAATGCAGAATTCTATAGCAAAGATGAATGGTATCCGAAAAATATAGTCACGATCGGTTATCCTGTCATTATGCGTGGATACAGATTCTGCCAGATTTCTATTGCTGCTGTTCAGTACAATCCAGCAAAAAATATGATAAGAGTTTTAAAAGATATTAATGCGAAATT
>JAVCDJ010000133.1 GCA_030765845.1 Candidatus Stygibacter australis | reverse complement strand
CCTACCACATCAAATTCATAATGCAGATCCATACCTAAGGCAGCTTCAATATCATTAACCAGCCATACATAACTGATCTCGCTATCAATATCCTCTCCCAGAATGGAGAAATTTACGCTCCCAAACTCAATAAATTCTATCTCAGTTGTTTCTGGCATAAATTCCACTATTACAGGAGCATCATTTACTGGCATCACGACTACTACCACAAATGCCATTGTCATTTCTCTATATACTCCATCATCAGCAAAGAAAGTTACATTTTCCATCCCAGACCAGTCCGGAGTGCTGCTGAAAGTGGCTATACCATCAAGAATATCGACACTGACATTATCTCCTGTTGCCAGAATATTCAGCTCATCACCATCCACATCCCAGATCATCTCACTGATATCAAGCTCATATCCTTCATCTTCATTAAAACCTACTAATGGAGGCAGATCAATCTCTGGAGGATCATTAACTGGAAATATTACTACACCCACATAATCTACTGCTTCACCACCCATTTGATCATCCACCGTAAACGTTAATGATTCAGTTCCATTCCAGTTTGCCTCTGGTGATATACTCACCAGCATCCCGGTGATTCCCACTGTTAGATGTTCACTGCCCTCACATGATAATATCAATTCATCTTCTTCATCCTCATCAGATACATAGTCACTAAAGTCTCTTAATATCTCCATATCTTCATTGCCAACAATCACATCTGGTAAAACTATTTCCGGCTGATGATTAAATTCATTAGTTGCTGTCAAAAGATATGGCTCAGTTAAACTACCGATAGTTGTATCCACCTCAAATGGAATGCTTTCTTCACAATCAAACACCCAATCAAAAACTGCTGAATAAATTTTGAAGCTGATATCCTCACCGCCTGTCAGATTAGAAACGATGGTCATATTCCAGACATCCGGTCCTGCAAAAAAACTTGCTACAGCACGGCAGTCTTCTTCCCCACCCGGTCCAAAAGCTGCCAGCATATTTCCATCTTCATTTGTGAAATTCACTTCGTCAATCGTTACAGTATTAAATAATACCATATTATACTGAGCACCTGTGATTGGCTCCCATTCTGGTGCAACACCAGAAAGTAAACCACAAAAAATAAACATAACAACAATCATTGTCAGGATTTTTTTCATATTAAGCTCCTCGCTTTATTTTATTATAATTTCGATTTTCTCCCAAAAATTTCTCTTATGTGAAAATCATATAATTTTAGCAAATCTGTCAATATATTTTCCTGATTCTCTACATTATTTATTTAAGTAAATTTTAGGTACTTTATTACAACTATATTTTACTGCTTTTTTTCTTGTTAATTATCACCCTCAAATTGTTCTTCTATTACTGAACTCATTAAAAAAAGAACCGGATAAAATTTATTTTACCCGGTTCACAATATTAACAAAATTCTCCAGCTAAGTTATCGAGTTAAGACACTGTACCCAGTGGATTGACTTGAGGACGGGCATTGCTGCTACCACCCTGAAAAATCTTAAGTCAATCTACATTCGCATCTTAACTCAATATGTTTTTTACTTGATCAACAGTATTTTCCTTTGTTCAGTTTGACCATTAACATTCAACCGAACAAAATAAATTCCACTTGCTCTACTTCCTGCAGACCACACAACTGAATGTTCTCCAGCTTCCTGTCTTGCATCAAGCAGAGTTTCCACTTTCTGTCCCTTGCAGTTATAAACATCAATCTTCACAGTCCCTTCATCTCCCAGATTATAACCAATAGTGGTTTCCGGATTAAAGGGGTTAGGATAGATTGATCTGATCCCACTGCTGACAACGGGTTCAGTGATCATCAAGTCACCCCTGATACTGTTTGCTGATGTGAATATTTGCTGTTCTACTATGTTTTCCACAGGAATTCGCAATATTTCTCCGCTTACCGGATATGCTGATGCTATAGCAACTTTGTTGCCCCAGACAGCGGAAATAAATTGATCATTGATCTGCAGTTTCTCTGCTTCCAATTTAAATGGAAATTCCAGACTGGCAGAATATAACTCACCACTTGCGGTGATAACCAGATCTTCTCCATCAATGTAATAATCAAGCTCTACTGAAGGTATATCATTGATACGCGTTTCAACCGGGAATATATCGATTATACCAACTACGTACTGCAGGATAAGTGCAGCATCATAAGCTTCCACAAAGCCATTTCCATCCACATCTCCCAATTCATCCGGGAATGGATCAACTGGAGTCGGCATCATCACGGCACGCATCAAAACCAGTGAAGCATCATAAGCATCTATCACACCATTACTGTCCACATCACCATAAGTGCCCAGCCCTGCTGGATAATAAAGATATGACCTGATCATCAAGTTACCATCAGCAACTGCTTCCCAGTTACCATTTGCTGTTATATAGCTTTGTCCTTCCACGCTGCCTGTGTCTTTTCCCATAGCAGGTGCATTTGCCATCTCAAATATTGTGACCCAGTAGGCACCTTCTGTAAATGTTACAGCCGGTAAACTAGCTTCCGGGATCTCAACCATATTCCAGCCAGTATTCATATCTCCACCATTAACTATGAACTGAACCAAATTAGATGCTCCTGGCATGCCTCCAGCACCATCATCATCATAGATACGGAACACATATTGTCCAGTATTGGCTGTTTCCACATAAAATTTTACGAGAGTTAGGGTGCATTCACCATAACTGAAATCAGGTTCGAATTTGACACCCATATACTGGGCAACACCCACATTAATGCCAGCTTCGGCACTGCCATCATCATATCCCAGTTCCAGCATGTCATTGCTCATCACAAATATGGATGCCTCATTACTATATTCTCCATCCACGCCATCATAGAGCGCTGTTACCACATAATAATTCCAGGCTCCTGCAATTGCCGTATCATCAACATACATCGGGTTATCATCCTGTGGTGTAAAACCTACAAATTCATAGGCTTCGCCACTTATATCTGAACGCCAGATATTATATCCCGTAACCTCTCGATCACGTGTATTACCGGCAAATAATGGCAATGTTCTACCTTCTGCTTCTATATAGGCATGAATATTCCAGTTATAATCAAGATCATAGACATATAACTCGTTCCAGGCTCCGGGATCAGTTGCAATATAGTCACCTTTGCCTTGAACTGCGGGTCCAATATCTGTACCAGCACTATGTGCCGTATCATCATTTGTCACTTCATATCCTATCCAGTATTCGGTCATAGTCTCTATCGGAACGGGAGTTGCCAGAACAATTGTGTTCCAGGCATCAGCTGTGGGCACATAAGTCTGACTCATCAGCTCCACGTCACCCTGATTACCACTCCACACATGCAATATCATTTCATCTGGCATTTCGGCAATATACACTTCCATCTGAGTGATCTCTCCACCTACATAAGGCATCATATCACCCTCGTCAAAACGTGCTGCTGCCCATAATGTGCCACCATCAGTCAAACCAATGCTATTATCATTCACTCCATCATCCCATTGTACCCAGCCTTCGCTGCCACCTTCCACGATGGGATCCCAGCTTAGATTCACATTTCCGCCATCTGCTACTGCTACCAGATTCTCTGGTCCTGGTCCCTGGAAAAATTCCTGCTGAATATAAAAATCATCAAGTCTGAATCCCCCTGGTACTACTTCATCGGTTATATTTGTATGCAGTCCAAAACGGAATTGCACCATTCTGCCTGCCAGCATTGTGATATCAGCATATTGAATTCCCCAGCCATTCACAAATGTATCCCATTCTGCAATTGATCCCGTGAACACATAATTTGTTCCATTCGGATCATTCAAAGGATTGGAAATAGAAGTCCAGGCTAACCAGTTCTCGCCCGGTATCTGTGATCTCACTTCCACATGAATATAATCACAATCAGGGAAAGTACCTTCATCAAGCATTGTAATGCAGCCAATATCCCAGCTCAATTCACCATCCTCTGGTAATTGTATCTCTGGTGAAACGATAAAATCGCTCATTCCTGGTGCATAAGTATCAGTTCCGGCATCAAAACAGCCCATGGCATGAGTGGGACTGGGTAATCCGACATCATCATATACATGCCATAGATCTCCCGCTGTCTCTCCACCATAACCGGGTACCATCAATGCATCACCTGCTGCGCCATCTCCATCACTCTCAAATGTACCCGCAGAAGTATCTATCACAATATTATCTACTTTAAAACCAAACATCCCCGGATCATCAGCGGTATCATAAGCCGGATCACTCGCAAAAGCAAAACGGATCTTCACATCCTGATTGGCATAGGCAGAAAGATCAAAAGTCGCCGGCGTCCAGTTGTGGAATAAATTCGTGCCTCCCCAGCCTGGTATGCCCGGTCCTTCATTGAATTCATAGCCAAATGAATAAAAACTCGTACCATTATAAACCGGAGTCCCCTCTATTACATCCCAGGTTATGCCACCATCTGTCGAAATACGCACATTGCCTCCATCCCAGGAATCATAAGGTGGATCTCCTCCCACATCTTCACAATTCAAAATTAACATTAAATTTAATTCCGGAGTTGCGGAAAGGGTTACTACCGGAGTATCAAGCACCAGATAACGATGACTGGTATATCCTCCCAGTTCCTCATCTCCCATCCACCAGGAATTGCCCGCATAAGCTCCTACACCACTAAGATGCCAGGCTTCATTCCAGTCCGTGGGTGCCGTCTCATCATAATGAGCCCAGTCCGTTGCTCCGTTTTCGAAATCCTCTTCAAAAATTGTAAAAATCTCCCGATTATTACTGCGTTGATGGGTTAAAACCTGCTCTGTTGCTGTTTGCACTTGAATTTGTTGCTCTCCACACAGAAAAACTGTTAGTGTTAATAAAAGTGCTACAATTAAAATTACTCGTGTTCTCATTCGTATTCCCCCTTGTTAATATACTCCCTATTAGCTATTTATCCATTCATATAAAAATTTGACTTTCCCCATTATTTCTGTCAAGATTTTTTGTGATTGTAGCAAAATAAAAAGAGTAATAGTTTCGGAGTACAGTGATAATGTCACTGTGTTGCGGTGCCAACCGCAAAAAGAAATATATTCTCACTTATCAGCTCGACACATCGACGTTCTCGATGTACTCCATATAAAACTCTTTTCGGAGTACAGTGATAGTTTCGGAGTACAGTGAAAGTTTTGGAGTACAGTGATAATGTCACTGTGTGCGGTGCAAGCCGCAAAAATAAATAGTCACTCAGTTATAAATCAAATACCTCCAGTTCATCCCAGGGAAAAACAGCCTTCAAATCTTCCATATATACTTTATCTTCTAAATACCTTTCTCTAAAACTCCCATTTTTATAATCTTCAGCATATCTGCAATATCCATGTTTCACCGGATTATACCACAGATAATTCAATCTCGCAAAATATGACCTTTCATAAGTGATCAATGTATCCCAATAATTATGCCATACTTTTCTTCCAGGATAATTATCATGCCTGTTAATCCAGGTAGCTGTATATCTATGGATAGAATTCATAATTGATTGAAGGAATTCGTTATTATTCCTTGAATCAACCATTAAGTGATAATGGTTATCCAGTATCACCCAGTCTTCTAAAATCCATCCTTTATCAGAAAATCCCTTTCTTATTGAATAGAGAAGTAATTCTTTTGCCTGATCATCTGCAAAGTAATTGTGATGTTTATAGGTTGCCCCTGTTATAAAATATTTTCCTCCCTCACAGTAAAGATGTGGTGGATTATGCTCATAAAATTTGATACCACTCATGAATTCTCCTTACGTAATATAAACCACTTTCGGAATACAGTGAGAGTTTCGGAGTACAGTGAGAGTTTTGGAGTACAGTGATAATGTCACTGTGTGCGGTGTCAGCCGCAAAAAAAACATTCTCTCACTTATCAGCTCGACACATCGACGTTCTCGATGTACTCCATATAAAAACCACTTTCGGAGTACAGTGATAATTTTGGAGTACAGTGATAATTTTGGAGTACAGTGATAATGTCACTGTGTGCGGTGTCAGCCGCAAAAAAAAAACACTCTCACTTACCTGCTCGACACATCGACGTTCTCGATGTACTCCATATAAAACTCCCGGCAATCAGTCCCAAAGCAATCCGAAGCTTTCACTCCCGGATGCCTGGATAAATACTCATCCACCAGTTTAAACCCATAACTATAAGCAAAACTGGCTGGAATACCTTCTGACTCACTACCCTTCTGCCAGATGCGGTGCTCAAAATTTTCATTAAACAGATCACGCTTGATAAGCGGCATAAGCTTCTCAATAAGCTCATCCGTAACCGAATGTACATATTGCGGCACAGCAGTCCCCTTAACTTCAATGGCAAAATGCATTGCCAGACCTTCCATGATCATCAGTTCCGCCAGATGAAATTCCTTAATAAAATTCCACCTGACCATGTGATGAAATTCATGTGCCAGACACTCCGGCAGATGCTCCCGAATCAATCCCTCCATATCCTCTTGATAAGTATTAACCTTAAACCACATCCTCCGAGGCTCATCAGCAGCAGCACTAAACCGTAAATACTCATTCTCCATATAAAATGTCATAAACTCCAGCACAATATCCCTCTCTTCATAATACCCCAAAAGCAATCCCATCTCCCGCTCAACCACTTCCTCAATCGCCTGACGCTGGCTGGCAGAGAAATCATCGATGTATTTTATTTTGTAGTTATGCATAAGTCTCCATTATCAAAATTTATTAATATACATTTTATATTTATCAATAATAATATCAACCTTTTTTTTAAAACGAGTTCGCTGTGGTTCACATTTTCCACATAAAATGCCATAAACTCCAGCACAGCATCTCGCCCCCTATAATACCCTAAAAGCAGATCAGAAAAGAAATGATCAAACATGAAATCTGATCATGATCAGAAAAGGAGGATATTATGGAAATTGCTATTTGATTTGCATAAATCATCTCTCGTCACATATTTCACGCTAAACCTAATAATAATTGAATCAATTAATGCTCATCATCGCTGATATAGATATCTCTTTTGCTATAATAATTACATTAATTTTATTCTCATCTAATTTGTTTAGTTATAATTAACCCCTTAATTTATTTTTATATTTGACATATCAACACTATTGGTGTTTTGTTATTTTGTAATATATTTGGTAAGGAGAAAAATGAGTTCTGCATAATAGCAGGAAAATAGGAGAAAATGGTTCTCGAAAAATTGTAGCTTAGGCTTTTAAAAATAAGCAAAGCAGTATTAACTGGCTTTATTAGTCAGTAAACTGA
>JAVCDJ010000132.1 GCA_030765845.1 Candidatus Stygibacter australis | reverse complement strand
GCAAAAATATCTTCCTGGATCGCCACAGCCGTCTGTACATTGAAATATTGCAAATGCATTTCGATCAATTCATCTGCCTGGGTTTCAAAGTAATCCTGAGGTCTGATCATTAGACATTCCACAGGACGGTTTGAGCGCTGTGGCTGAGGTTTTTCACTGATACTATCAATCTCTTTATAACTGGAATTATCGATTTCAGTCCGGGCAGGTACCTCAGGGAAATCACCTGCAAGAGCCAGCCAGAGTACTGTACCTGATCCTGGATAATCAAAGCAGACTCGATCTTCCTGAATACTTAGAGGTATTTCCTGCTGAAAATAACTGGTTTCGCCATCCTGCACTTCAGGAGTCAATCCGAATAGCCGTAAGGTGTTGAAATCAGCAAAATCAGGTAAAATACTCAAATCTTCTACACTGAGGCAGTAAGAGCCGGATCTGGATATATCTAATCGATACCAGAATTGTGAGTTATCCCAGTTAATTCCTCTTCTGGAAGCAGGTGGTGACTGTCGCCAGTAGCGTGCCTGCTGATAATTGGCTATGAAATCCTTATCCAGCCAGGCTTTTTCAAAGGGTGATGACTGATGCCAGTTCGTGTTGCCAATGATCTCAATCTCGATTTCAAATTCCTCATAAATAGTGAGACTCTGAGTGCGATGATCATACTCACAGGGAGAAATCGTCAGCGGAATTATTGTGAAACCTCTGAGATAACTTGCCTCTCCTGCTGCTGCCAGCTCTGAATCATAATCTGCATAAAGCGACTCATTGATAGATGATAGAAAGTCACTGGTCTTTCCGGCAGGAATGATCGTTGGTGCTGGTAAAAGCGGATAATTCAAAGTTATCGTTTTACTTTTGATAATTCTGGTATTAAATTGTATCCTGCCAGCAGGAGGAACTGCTACTCGAATTGTTTTATAAGGCATTTCTGGTGCTCCGGGAATATCTGTGATAGTCCATTCATCCAGATCTGCATCTATTTCTGTGAAGTTTTGATTTTCAATTATTGAAGCGGGAAACGTGACGTGATAAGTAAGCCGGTCAGGTGTATCAACAGTTTTAACTACAGAAGCAGATAAACTGAATATCGCTGCCAGCATAATCAGGATAATGGTGTGTTTCAAAAAGACCTCCAGAATTCAATTTAAAGTTCTTAAATACTAATTTCATTACTAACGTCACAATTCATTAGAACAAAATATTGTCAATTATTTGGCGTATATCGCGCTTCCTCCCATTTTTTTTAGCCTGCATCTCAATATTTGATAGACCAACGAGTAAGGGCAGACCCAATTGTCGTGCCGTAGTTTTAACTTAGGATGGAGGTTAAATAAAAAAATTATATAGCACCGAACAATTACGAACAAAACGAACTGAAGAACCACCAGAATTGAGCTTATCATTCTTCTTACACTATAGGTGTTAATTATTTGTAGTAATATTATGAAACTAAAAAATAATCCTTACACTGTAGGTGTTATATAACGGTTTAATATAACCTCTTTCCCGATAAATATCCCCTACAGGGAAAGACGGTTTTGCAGGTTCAATAGTTTCTACAAATAGCAAACTCCTACGGAGTATAATCAAAACCATATCTCATCACCCATTGCTGCACAGCAAGTATTAAAAGTTCGTTTTGTTAGTTGCCCAATTTCTCTTGCGTTCTCATTCAAAACTCAAAACTTGTCCGCCTTTGGCGGATTAATTACTTGATCACTGTCAATTTCCCCTGCTCCAGAAATTCTCCATCTTTTGAAAGACGCAGGAAATAGACTCCAGCTGCTACTTTGTCGCCACTGGTATTGCAGCAATCCCATCTGATGCCGCTATATCCCTTCTTTAATTCTGATTCCCACACTTTCTGCCCTTTGATGTTATATATCCCTATCTGATAATCCTCTACCTGCATCAATCCAGTATAATTGATGATCACTGCTCCCCTGCCCTCACTTATTTTCACTGGATTTGGATAATAATCCAAATTAGAATATTCCAACTCTTCTTCATGCACTGGATTGCTGAAGGGATTATATTCATAAGCACCAATATCTATGCCATTTCCTCTTATCCGTAAATTGCCTGCCAGATCATATTCAGGTAAAACCACACCCTCAGGTAATTCCAAAGAACCCGCATCTATTGCCGGGGAATCTTCCTGTAATGAATATGGATATTCTCCTTCAAACATAAATAATGGATCTCCTTCAATGATTGTCTCTTCATCCCAGTTCAGGATACCAAATCCATCAATATATACTCCCTCAATTCCATCCTCAATGATGCTGTGATGTACATTTACAACCGGTATTCCAAGAGAAGGATTACCCCTCAAAATTATTGAATACTCAGTTTCATTATCATAAATTATAGTATTCATTATTTCTGCATCAATATCATAGGCCAATCGTAAAGGAGCGTTTTCAACAAAAGCACCTCTAAATATATTGCCGGCAAAAGTACTATTCACAATATTGAGTGTATAAATATCAGTACATAATAAAGAAATACCTACAGTATAATCCGTAAAATTATTAAGATATTCATTATCACTAAATTCACAATTTACAATATTGAAATTATGATCACCTTGATTGGTCCTTGCTGAATATAAGTATAAACCACCAGTATGATTATTTATGCTTCTACAATTTTCCATTACTACAGTACAGTCGATACTATTATTATTCATATAATTTTGCATGGCAACAGAAGTCGGATAATGAATATTATTTTCGAAAAGTATATTTCGCATAGTTAAATTTGCTGAACTAACCCAAAGTAATTTATCTAATTGATTGTCTATTATCCGTAAATTTTCCAGCAACACAGAATTGATTGACTGAGAAGTGTTAAAGATATCTAAAATCCTTTTAGGATTTAAATTTGCAATACCATCTTTGATAGTAAGATTTTTAATTTCATATCCTAAATCGCTGAAAAAATCAATTATAAAACCTTGATCAATACCATTCAATTCAATTATCGTGTTCTCTGCTGATTGTCCCTCAATGGAGACAAATGCTCGAAGAGTAACTGGGAATTT
>JAVCDJ010000131.1 GCA_030765845.1 Candidatus Stygibacter australis | reverse complement strand
GAGGCTGCCATTTTTTTGTAGTTTCTGGATCAGGCAGGCGATCCAGGGTAAAAAGAGCAGCATCAAACCCCAGCCATATATCCAGACTGGCAGAAATTCCAGAAAGTGAAATGATATTCCATAAATAAAAGCTGCCAGAAGACTTTGAAATAGACCATACCCACTTCTCCAGCAGAAGAAAAACACCCCTAACGCAGCCAATACTATCAATAGAGCATAAAAAAAGTGTACCTGCAAGAGGTAATAAAACCAGGTGAATATATGCCAGAATACTTTGTCATACTGGGGCATACCACAATGAAGATTTCTGTTCCAGACTACAGATTTTCCATTTTCAATAGTTCCTGAATGCCCGTAAAAATACTCGCTTTTTGATAATGAATGAGGGTCTAAACCATAGAATGGCACAAAAATCACCAGATTAAATAATACTATTACCAGAATCAGTAGAGCAAAAGCAAGCTTACGATCCTTCACAAATTCTGTCAGTCCCATATTCTTCCTCTTAAAATTACGAGATATCTTTCAACCAGGTGTTGATCTGCTTCTGGCTTTTCAGCTCGATCACTCGTTCATCGAAAGCCTTGAGAGATTCTCCATACTGCCTGCGGAGTTTATAAGTTCTGATCACCCAGGCTGGCATTCCATCAGCAGATAATAATGCAGAAAGGTTTTCATGATTGCCATTGCAGATGGATTCACGGGTGATTATCCTTTTTATGGTGCGAGTGATTGACCGGCTAAATACCTGATAAAAAGGCAGATTGAGCCAAATGATATGATCTACCTTAGGAATGATCAAGTCTCTGATACGTCTGTAATTGCCATCAACCACCCAGTTCTCTTCGTTGGTCAATTTAGCTTCCACGATTTCGCGAAACTCCTCGCGCTCTCTTTCCTGCCAGTTCGGGAGCCACCAGAGCTGATCAAGTTCGATATGAGTGATATTAAGTTTTTCAGCTATATTTCGAGCGAGAGTAGTTTTACCTGAGCAGCTTGTACCAATGATATATATTTTCATAGTACGCGAAATATCGATATTGATCAATAAAGATCAATACGCAGTAATCTGCTGTCTATATCACCATTTTTGATCAGTTTATTCATTTTAGTACGGAGTCTGAGTGCTCCTGAAAATTCTTTACTACCCACCAGCACATAGGCTCTGCTGCTTTTACATTTCTGCTTAAAGAAATCTCCCAGATCCTGCAGGAGGCTATCAATATCTTCCTTCCTAAGACGTTGACCAAAAGGTGGATTACAGACAATTACTCTATTTTCCATTTCCGGCAAGTTTCTGAAATCAGCGGTATTGATCTTTACATTTGCTCCCTGGTGGAATACGTTCAGGTTTTTGCGGCTGATGCTCACATTGCGGGACATAATATCACTACCCAGGATCAGATCTTCCGGCAGTTCGCGAATCTGCTGATTAGCTTCTCTCAAGGTGAGAATCCACAGATTTTCATTAAAGTCCGGCAGACTATTGATACCCCACTTTTTTCTTAAAAATCCTGCGGGGATATGACAATAATGCATCATAGCTTCTTCCAGCAAGGTGCCTGAGCCGCAGAACGGATCGCAGAACTGCTCATCTCCCTGCCACCTGCTAACGCGCACAATAGCAGCAGCCAGAGTCTCTTGAAGCGTGGCTTCCATACCCACCAGTCGATAACCTCTTTTGTGAAGCGGTTCTACTCCCAGATCAAGACTGATATTCACCCAGTTATCATTGATATGTAAACTGAATCGCACATCGGGGTTCTTAATATCAAAATCAGGCCGGGCATCATGTTTAGCGCGAAATTTATCACAGATAGCATCTTTGAGGGTTTGTCCTGCAAACATGGAATTAGTTATCTTGCTATTCGCCACATTACTGGTGATGCCAAAGCTTTGCTTCAGCGAAAAAATATCTTCCCAGTAAAATTGAAGAGCAGTTTTATAAAGGTATTTTTCATCATGAGCCTGAAAACTGATAAGTGGTGCCAGAATCCGGGTGCAGATGCGCGTCTGATACAAAATGCGGTACAGCGCAGGCTGCGTAGCCGTGAAACTCACTCCCCGGTAGGTTGTTTGAATTTCTGTAGCTCCCAGCTCTTCCAGTTCTGCCGCAGCTATCTTTTCCAGACTACCAGCTACCTGGGCAAAGTATTTATTATTTTTTATATATTCCATTATTCTCCCCGTGCCTGATCTAAGGCATTTTCAAAGGCAGGATTAACGTACCCGCCCAGTTCTTTCACCTTTTGGATATCCTTTCTGGCATCAGCTATCCTGTCCAGCGAATAATATACTACAGCACGATTGTGATAAGCATTGGAATATCCGGGATTGATCCTGATGGCTTGATTAAAGTCTTCAAGCGCTTTTTGAGTGTCATCCAGATCTTTCCAGGCATTACCTCGATTATTCAGAAAGCTTAAATTACCTGGATCAAGTGCCAGTGCTTGATTGAAATCACTGATCGCCTGCTGATTGCGTCCACTCATACTGTATGATGTTCCGCGATTATTATAGGCAGTTGCCATATTGGGGTCTAATTTAACTACCTGGTCATAATCCGCAATCGCTTTGTCATATTCACCTGTTTTGCGATATAGATTCCCGCGATTATACCAGCCGGTAGCATAATCAGGATCCCTGGTGATAGCCTCGGTGAAATCTGCTTCTGATTCAGCAAACATACCGGCTGACATATATAAATGAGCACGATTATTATATGCTTCCACAAAGCCGGGACGCAGTTTTATTGCCATATTAAGGTCTACAATACCTGCTTCATAGTCCCTGAGCTCTCCATATTCATTTCCCCGATTATTATAGGCATCTGCGCTGGAAGGGCTTACTTTGATAGCACTTGTGAAATCCGCGATCGCCTTGCCATGCTCACCTCGCTGACTATATGCTTTACCGCGATTGATATAAGGTAATTCTATATCAGGATAACTGGCAATAATATCCGTGTGGAGCACCACGCCATTTTTCCACACACCTATTCGCTGCCAGCTAAGGAAGGCATATACTGCAATGATCAATAATACAAAGTATTTAGCTTTATTGAGCTTGAATTTGTCATCAATCACAAGCAGCAGGATCATGAATATTCCCAGAGAGGGCAGATACGTAAAACGATCACAGGTGATTGATGAACCGGCTAAAGGTAAAAAATGAAGTACCGGTAAGATTGTAAGCAGATAAAACCAGAACCAGAAAAGATATTTCTTTCCTTTGCCCTTGATACTGATCAATAGTCGGGCAAGAAGGGCAGTAAGCAGGAGCATGATATAATAATAGGCAGGGAGTGCCTGATTAATATTCTGAGGATAGGGATAAATAGCACTTAGCTTAAAAGGCAGCAACAGTTTGAACGGATAAAACCAGAAGGCATAATTAGCTGTGACGATCCTTTCCAGAATATTGAGCTCAGCATAAGCGGTTGTGGAACTGTATGTAGATCTAAAGGTGATAAACACCACCATGGCAGCCAGAATAAAGAAAGGGATTTTGGCATTTATCGCTTTTGTCAACTTTCTATCTTCATAAAAAACATCATAAAGTATCAAAATAAGTGGCAGAGTAACAGCCATTGATTTGGCAGTGAGTGCTAATAGATATGCTATCAGGCTGAGTAATAATAGACCCTTTTTAGTTGATCGCCTGCCCAATATCCACAAGATAAATGCCAGCAGGTAAAACAGGGCATAAAGCACGTCTTTACGCTCAGTTATCCAGGCTACAGATTCCACATGCAGGGGATGTAAAGCAAATACCAATGCTGAAAAAAGTGACAGAGTGGGATTGCCTGTAAGCAGCAGTAGCAGCCAGAAAACCAGTAGTGTATTGATTATGTGTAATATAAGATTGGTGAGATGAAAACCATAGGCATCCATACCCCAGAAATGATGATCAATGGCAAATGAAAGCTCCGTTAGCGGAATCCAGTTACCCATACGTGAGCCGGTGAACATTGCTTTGATATGCGGCAGGTCAAGGCTGGTGATATTGGGATTTTTATACACGTGCTCATTATCATCCAGATTAACGAAATCATTATCCAGGCTTCGCCAGTAAACCATTGAAGTAATGGCGATTAGCAGCAGCAGATAGATTACCAGATGCCTGGAAGATGAAGCCTTTTTCTGCTGTTTCCCAGGTTTCTGCGTATACAGAGCTTCCAGCTCTGATTGTTTCTTATTCTTTCTTTCCTTTTTCAGTCTGCTTTTCTTTCCCATACTAATTCCCTGGTTTTACATAGTTTGCATTCTCTGTTTTGCCAGTTCTCCCCATTGACTGTTTATGCCATATTTTTCTATTACTCGTTCAAATATCCTGCGTGCTTTTGCAGTGCTATTAAGCTTCTGATAAGCTTCTCCGGCCTGTAATTCCGCAGAAGCCGCCCATTGCGTATAAGATTCATAAGAATATCCCACTTTCAAAAGCTCAGTTACAGCCTGCTCAAATTCGTCCTTCTCAAAATATGACATCCCGATCCAGTATTGTGCTTCAGCCTGCAATTCACGGTCATTCACTTGACCCAAAGCCTGCTGGAACATCTCAATTGCCTGCTGAAAGCGTTTATCACGATAATAGCAGAAGGCAATATCAAAAATTGTCTGTCCTTCAAGTCCCTGATTACCCCATTTCTCCAGGATTATCTCATAAGCAGCAATTGCCTTTTCCCATTCTTCAATGGTTTTGCACACTTTGGCAAAATTTTGGGCAGCTTCCAAAGCCAGCTTCCCATCTTCATCATGCTCGATGACATAGTAATAATTATCCAGTGATTCCTTAAAATTATTCTCTGAGAAGTTGATCAAGCCCAGTTTGAATTTTGCTTGATTGACAAAATCTGCATTCGTAGCTCCTGCCACAGTACTGAAATCTTCTTTTGCCTTCTCCACATTTTTATATTTAAGATAAAGCACACCACGCCAGAAATAAGTTCTGATCATCTGGTCAGTGGTTAATTCCTCTTTCAAAAGCTTATTAAATGTCTTTTCTGCTTTCTTGCTATCAATATCAGTATAATAAATCCCCTCTGCGATGGCTATTTCATTTTTTGCTGCATCATCAAGATTATCTTTATATTTCTTCTCAAGCTCTTCTGCTTTGGGACGGTTTTTTATCCTGTAATGACAGACGATATTCTGCACAACCACCTGGTTATATCCCTCCGCTTCTTTATCAGCAAGCTCCAGATAGCCTTCATATTGCCCGATGGCAGACTGATAATCTTCCTGATCAAAATATATCTCACCACTTCGCTGATAGATGATTTCTGACTGCTCTCCCTTATCCTGCAACACACCATAACTGTACAGCGCCAGGCTGTAATCTCCTGTAGTATATTGCAGATCAGCCAGCTTCAAAAGCGTGGCATTATCCTTATTCTC
>JAVCDJ010000130.1 GCA_030765845.1 Candidatus Stygibacter australis | reverse complement strand
ACCTATTATTATCCCACCATAACCGTCTTTTATCATCTCAATATTATTATCCATTAAACCGGTCAATAACAATTCTCCGCTTTCTGACCAATTATCACCGATGCTGCCATCTGCCTCCAGATAGAGCCCATGAACAGTATCACCGTAAACCCAACTCACATACACTCCATCTTCTTCACTACTGATCATTTCCCACCTGGAACGATGAGAAAATTCCGTTGGATTTATGGTTATCCCATGCTCACCCCACAAGCGGTTACCTGATGTGTCAAATCTCTGAAAACGCATTATCATCGGATAATGTTCATGCCATGCGATAACAATATCTCCGCTCGAAGTCTCGCAGATAATTTCTCCATTGGGATAATATAATTCCTCATCCACAGCCAGTATTGGCTCAGTCCACTCAACATCTCCACTCTCATTCACTTTCTGGATTTTCATCTGCTGTCCGCCATTGCCGGCATCACTCCACAGCAGCATAAAACTGCCATCCGCAAGCGTCGTTACTGCCCCTGAATAATTCAAATTTGCTTCTGGACGAACCAGTTTACCACTTTCTTCCCAGGAAATAAAACCGCTTAGATTCACTAAGATACATAATACTAATAATAGAAACAATTTCTTCATCTGATCCTCCATTATTCATTCTATTCTCGACTGACACAGTGGTAGAATTATAGTAAACAAATAATACATCCTGTAAACGGTTTTATGTCCCACTGACTGATTTAAGTCTATTTTACTTCACAATTACACACATATATTAATTACGGCTTACGTTAACGTCTTTTGCATTGGTTTTACGTGCATAATTTGTTCCACAAATAGTCAAACATTTTTTCACCCGCAAAACCTTTCGAATGGTGTTCACACCTTCGAAATGGTTGAACAAAAATATTTCTGCTGCCAGGTGGGGCGCAGATAACGACCGCCATCATTACACAAGAAATGCAGAAGTGCCTTAATAACAATCATTATTATCTCCTGAAAATAACAAAATCGATAAACTGCTATCAGATTATCGATTTTGTCTTTATTAATTACTTTTAACCTAATCTGAGCAACGCTCAGGTTAGGTTTAACTTATTTTATAAGTATCATCCGCGATGCTTTGCTGCCAATCCCATCTCCTGATAATTGATAGAGATAAATCCCAGTACTCACTAATTTACCCGCAGCATTCCGGCAATCCCACTCCACTTCATTTCTTTCAGCAGAAAGACTTCTCACTTTTTGCCCGCGAATATTATAAATATCAATCTGGGCATCCTTGACTTCCCGAGGCAGATCACATCTCAAAGTCGTACTGCCAGTAAAGGGATTAGGATAATTGCTTATCTGCACCTGATAAGATTCTTCAATATTTTCTTCACTCACATCTAATATATTCAAATCTATTTTCTGGATAAATAAAGCAGCAGGGGAAAGTTCATGATAAAACCCTCCACGGTTATCTTTCCATAAGACGATACTGTTTCCCGCTTCATCTATCACTGAACCAGCCAGACTCTGTTCATACATATCCGTGTATATATGCTGGCATACTATGATACCCTCATCAGGCACTCCAGGCAACAGATTTCCGTCAATATCAAATATCTTGGCATAAAGATTATCATTAAAAATTTCAACTTCCTCATCCGTCCAGTAAAGCACCATAATATCCTGCCAAATATCTAAACACCAGTACTTTCTATAATTATATTCCGCCAGACTCTCACTCCAGACAAAATTTCCATCCATATCAAATTTATCGACCACAATCTCATCTGTCACTACATTTTGATATGATATATATATATTATCTTCATAAACCTGCACATTCATTGAAAAATGATTATCTGACAATAATTCATATCCACCTTCTTCCCAGAGAATTTCTCCAGCATCACTTATATATTGTCCCATATACTTTCTTTCATTATCAATATATTCACGCCAGAAAACCAGTACACCTTCCCCATATTCAATCATTTCTTTTCCACGAATTCCATGGATGCTTTCATTGCTCGCAGCTATCTCTAATCCCTCTGCTCCCCAACCTGTTGCCGGTTCTCCATTATCATCAAAACGCTGGATCATTAATTGACTTGCTGCCATACTCTCCTTTGCCCAAAGTACCTTATCCCCAACCAGATAAAAATCTACTATATCTTCTTCTTCTGTTTGACAAACCACCAGTCCATCACCCCAGATTGGCTCATTATTAATTATCCGCTCCAAATATAATGTGTTTTCTGTCTCCATCCAGGTTGGATCCATTGTTGTCCAGGCAACTGTAAAACCATTCTCATAAGCATCAACGCAAGCATCTTGGCAATGCTCTTCTTCATTATTGAATATTAGACCTTGATCACCTAATAGTCTATTACCAGCCAGATCCATTTCCTGAACTGCACAGGAGTCTTCAGGAGAATCTATATTGCTTATTGTGAAGCTAACGCAAAAAGTTTCTCCATCATTACTGAAACATAATGATTCCAAATACTGTGATTCATCTGTTCTGTCTGTTAATGGTATACCAAATTCGCTAAATTCATTTTCGCCAGTATTATTATTTATCAATTGCAGATATATTTGATCATGTCCATACCGGGAATCTTCCCAGGCTATGATTGAATTCTCCCCATTTGTCTCTATAAGAGACTGATATATATTTCCTGATAACACGCTGTGCACGATATCTCCACCCTCTTCAAATAATATATTATCCTCTGGATCTATATACTGAAACCGAATCACATCATCTGCCTCGTCACCACTTGACTCCCTCCAGAATAATCCTGTTACTCCTGATGCTGCTAATCCAATCTCATATTCATTACTGCCATAAGGACAAATATAGGAATTTCCTATAATTACGGGCTCTTCTCCTGACAGCAGGTCACCATCACTATCATAATGTAAATATAAAATCAGGTTGGTTATATTATCATATCTGTATTTCAGAAATACTTTCAAGCCTCCATCACTATCGGCTAAAAGATTTATATCCCGAAATTCACTGGAACTATAAGGAAATATAAAGTTACTTTCTTCCCACTCTAATTCTCCGCCTATTGCTGATTTCTGCATAACAAGTTTTGTGGTTGACCCAATATCCTCCACCCAAACCAAACCAAGTTCAGCATCGGATGTTCGCACTGCCATAAACCGTTTATCATTCGCTCCCTCACTCAACTCACCTGCCAATTGCATTTCGGCATACTCCAGATCACCATTTGCATCTATTAGATTCACCAGATACTGGTTACCTTGTCTCACTATTACTGCATACTCTCCTTCTTCCCAGTTCAATATGGCAAAATCATCCTCTGAGCCTAATTCCTCATGTATTATGCCATTTATTCCCCAATATTGATCAGCATTGATACCACACCTTTGAAGCATAAGCTCATTTCCACTCTCAGATAGACTCCCGATTACTATTCCCCCAAATCCATCTCCGATCACCTGTATACTATTGTCCATAACTCCGGTAAGAATAACTTCCCCATTCTCTGACCAGTTTTCTCCAATACTGCCATCTTCCTCCAGATATATTCCATATACTGTCTCGTTACAAACCCAACCAACATATACGCCATCTTCTTCACTGCTGATCATCTTCCACTTTGGACTAAAATAAGATGCTGTTGGATATATGGTTATACCATCTTCGCCCCACAAACGGTTACCTGCTGTATCAAAACGCTGAAATCTCATTTCCCTCGGATTAGTTTGCTCATGCCACGCTATCACAACATCTCCACTGGTAGTCTCGCAGATCATTTCTCCATTGGGATAATATAATTCCTCATCAACAACCATTAGCGGCTCTGTCCACTCAATATCTCCACTCTCACTCACTTTCTGGATCTTCATCTGCTGTTCGCCATTACCGGCATCACTCCATAGCAACATAAAACTGCCATCCACAAGCGTCGTTACTGCTCCGGAATAATTCAGATTTGATACTGGACGAACCAGTTTACCACTCTCTTCCCAACAAATAAAACCGCTTAAATTTACTATGATACATAACACTAATAACAAAAATAATTTCTTCATCCGAGCCTCCAATATTCAATCCTTTCACGACTGACACAATGGCAACATTATTGTAAACAAACAATACATCCCGTAAACGGTTTCATCTCCCACTGCCTGATTTTAGTTAATTATTCTTCACTTTTTAACACTTATATTAATTTCGGCTTACGTTAACGTCTTTTGCATTAGTTTTACGTGCATAATTTGTTCCATAAATATTTAGAATGAATATTATTATTAGAATCTAATATCTGATCCCTGATTTCAAGTATTAAGTTTTTTATCCCTCTAAAACCTTTCGGATGGTGTTCACACCTTCGAAATGGTTGATCTCAGATTATTTATTCAGATCCACAAGTATTTTATTCAGCTCTTCTTTATATTCCTGATCTGTAGTTTTAAGGTTCACTTTCTCTAATGCTGTGATATGTGCAGTATGGAGCGCTTCCTCTGAAGTAGTCGCTATATGCGGTATCACTCCGGTTTCTTCCCAGTTCGTTTTGGATATCGGATTATATGAGCAACCAATCGGAACCTGTGTTAAAATGTCACCTTTTACAATTAGTACATCAATGGGATGTGCTCCACCTTTAGTGGTTTCACCCACCACAACTGCCCGTTTTAATTGCTGAAGGTCACAAGGAGACTGTTCAACTTAAGTAATTGATATCGTTGCAGGTTTTCAATTTTTGCTACATAAAAGTGCACATATGCATCATATCTGTCAATTTTTCTGAAATTGACAGATTCCCTGACAGGGGAATAACTATAATAGCCCCAGGTTGTTGTATTTCAACTACCTGGGGTAAAATATACCCACCACTACTTCCCCTCCCCCAAACACCGGCTACGCCGGTGTTTGGGGGAGGGGTGCCTTATTATATCATAAACCCCAGGTAGTCACTTCGTGCCGACCTGGGGCTATTATTGTGAATCCCTTTCAGGGATAAATCAATAACAAAGACAGAACAGTCTCGTCACAAGCAAATTATCCATCAGGAAGAAATCTCTTGACTTGATTTTTTATTATTGCTTCATTATTATGATCTGGTAGTTATATAAATATGGAGGGCATTATGAAAAATATAGTGTTATTGATTTTGTTTCTACTTTTTTCCTCATTTATGTATTCTCAATCAATAATTTGGGCAGAAACCTTTGAAACTGATCCGGGAACCTGGACTTTTGATGATAATTGGAGTATTGCAAATGATATGCTTATATTATCCGGTGAACCTGAAATTACATCTTACGATCTTTCAGCAACTTCACCAGTGATACCTTTACCTCAAAATGTTTCTGAATGCATTGTCACTCAATATCTTCAGGAAAACAGCGCTGTTGATGAGATGGGAGAGATCAGCATTATTTATAATGGTTCAGAGGACGTTATTTGGAGCTGGAACCTGACACAGGGAAATTGGGGTGTTATAGGTGGAGAAGAGCTTACGCTTTCTATAGAGGATTATATTGGGGAAGAAGTTCAATTAAGATTTCGGAGTTATGGCTCATCTTCAGCCAATTATGATTTCTGGAATATCTTTAATCTTGCCATCTCTGCTATCGATCTACCTCCAACTAATTTCACGGCTGTTTTGGTTGACAATGATGTGATTATGGATTGGGAACCACCATCAGAACAAACTAACCTTATCGGTTATAATGTCTATAATAATGAAGAAGTGATCAATGCAGATATTGTTACTGATTTATTTTTCACTGATGAAAACATCGCCTTCGGAATTTATTCATATCATGTTACTGCAGTCTATGAAGGTGGTTTTGAGAGCATATCTTCAAACCAGGTAACAATTGTCTATATCGATACTGAGAATGACAATGCCCTTTATTTCGATGGAATTGATGATGAAGTGGTGGTGTCTTCTGATCCTGCTCTTAATCCCACATCTACAATAACTGTGGAAGCATGGGTAAAGCTGAATTCTTTAACCGATATACCAACAATAATTGGAAACGAAGATTGGTCAAATAGTGAAGCAGGTTATATTTTGAGAATAGATAACTATGTTGATTTAAATACTCCTCAATTCCAGATCGGCACAAATAACAACTGGCTAAGCGCAAGTGCTCCAGCAGGTTCAATACCATTAGATACATGGACACATGTTGCAGGAACTTTCGATGGATCAGCAATTAGAATTTTCATAAACGGTGTTGAGGAGGGTTCCACACCTTATGACGGCTCGATTATCCCGTCAAATATAGATATAAGAATTGGCTCTCACTGGGATAGCTATGTTGACAGGCATTGGAATGGCGTCATTGATGAAGTGCGCCTGTGGAATGTTGCTCATTCAGAGGAAGAGATTTTTGGCGATATGACAATTCCTTTAACTGGAGTGGAACCGGGATTAGTTGCCTTATGGAGATTTGAATCTGGAAGCGGAAATGAGGCAATTGACTTTACTGGAAATGGTCATACAGGATTGATCAATGGGGCGGAATGGACAGAAGGTTATCCGATGATCATTCCAAATGGAACTGTTGAAGGTACCATAATCAATAGCGAAACATTGGCTTTTGTGGAAAATGCAATAATTACACTGGACACATGCCAGGCAATAACGGATGTTCATGGAGAATTTGTGATCGATATCTTTCCTGGAGAATATCAATTGACCTGTGAACACGAAGATTACCTGTTCTATACATATTCCGAAGATATTATCGTATTACCAAATGAAACACTGGAACTCGAAATTGAGCTGATCCCGATTAACGGAGCTGTTACAGGAACCGTGATTGACAGCCAGACAATGACACCTGTGGAAAATGCGTTAATTACCATGGGTACATATCTGGCAATGACAGATATTCAGGGAAACTTTTCACTCGATATCCTTCAGGGAGAATATCAGTTGACTTGTGAACATGAAGACTATCAACTCTTTACATATCCCGAAATTATCAATGTCATAGCAAATGAAACGGTAAATGTCGATATTGAGCTGATCCCCTTAAACGGAACACTTACGGGAACAGTGATCAATAGCGAAACAATGATCCCCGTGGAAAATGCGATAATTGCACTAGACACCCTACAGGCGATAACAGATATTCAAGGGGATTTTTCCCTCGATATCCTTCCGGGAATATACCAATTGACTTGTGAACACGAAGATTATCTGTTCTATACTTATCCCGAAGATATTGTAATATTGCCAAATGAAACATTAGGTCTCGATATTGAACTTACCCCGAGTACTGGAATTGAGGATGGAACCCTGACTCTGGTTACTGAATTGAAAGGTAATTACCCAAATCCGTTCAATCCAACAACGATCATCGAATACACTATCGATGAACCGGGAAAAGTAAGCATAAGGATATATAACACAAGGGGACAATTGGTAAAAACTCTGGTCAATGAAACAAAAAATGCCGATTATTACTCCGAGACCTGGAATGGAAAGGATAATAACAACAACGATGTTCCCAGCGGAATATATTTCTATAAACTAGATACAAAAAATTATTCTTCTATCAAGAAGATGATATTGATGAAATAGTGTCATATGATAGCAGAGGGAAAGCGTAATTGCTTTCCCTCTGCCAGAAACTTAGCGCTATTTGTGAAATCCTACTGCACAAAGTGGGTTAAACTTTCAAACCCTCCAAAACCTTACTAAGTTGCTTCTTATATTCCTCATCCCCAATCTTCCCAATCACCTTCTCCAAAGCAGTAATATGAGCAGTTTTCAATGCAGCATCATCACTCGTAACAATATCCGGTATCACTCCGCTTTTTTCCCAGTTCTTTTTAGATATCGGATTATATGAGCAACCTATCGGAACCTGTGTCAAAATATCACCTTTAACTATCAGTACATCAATGGGATGTGCTCCACCTTTTGTGGTTTCACCCACCACAACTGCCCGTTTTAATTGCTGAAGGTCATAAGTAAATCCTTCCGCAGCGGAAAATGTCCGTGAACTTGTCAGAATATAAAGATCGATCTCTGGCAGACGCTTTCCGGGGACATAAGGCAATGTCCAGCTTTCTGTGTTTAGAGCAGGATCACGATATTTTGCCGATCCCAGCAGAACCTTTTCCGCAGTAAAAAAATAACTCGAAAGTAGCCCATCAAATCCTTCTCCACCACCATTATCACGCAGATCAATAATTATCGCATTTGTATTTTCCAGAAAACCCATTGCACTTATACAGGTATCAGCACCCCTAATTCCCGGGAAAGTATCGAGCTTAAGATAACCTATATTACCCTTCAAAATCTCAACTTTCTGGAATCCGTAATTCTGCCTTTCATACCAGACCTTGTACATAGCTTTCACTTTGGCAGTTTCTGCTTCTGAAAGCAGGTTTTTAGCTGCCCGTACTTCAACAGCTTCTTCCGGATTGTAAAACACAAAGAGATGCTTGTCATGACAAATTGATCGCAGATCTTCTGTTAGTTTGGAGCAAAATGGCTTGATCTCACCAAACTCATCATATTCACCACCAGCAAGCTTCTTTGAAACAAAATCACTCATCTCCACACCACTTTCCGGAAATACAAATATATCCCGCATTATCTCCGCAACTTTATTTACAACCTCAGCCCTAGTATCAGCATCAATTGTCAAAACATCATTCAAAATCTTTGTCATTAATTTACCACCGTATTATTTTTCTCTACGTAATCTACTTAGAATTAATCAAATTCATTGTCAACGATTACCTTACAAGACAATTAAAATATGATGCCAGGCAAAACGTAGATCAATCTTTCCAGATTGATCATTCACTATGTTCACGGCTCACTTCAGAGCGTAGCGAACAAATTAGGCTTAGAAGGCGTATTAGGCGTATATTGAGTTGTTAAAATTCAACTCTGCTTTCACAGTTAACAAACCTGACAATTGCTCACCGTATTGAGCAATTATCGTGACAAATTCTCATTACGGTGAGCAATTGTCAGGTAATATATGATGATTTTTACGGATAGACACCTAATAATTCAGTCAGTTATGGGGTTACAACTATCAGAAAACAATCCAACCAAAAACCTGCTCTACTTCAAGGAAAAATACAATATCCCGGCAACTCAAATAGTCTTCAAACTAAAAACAGAAATAATGAAACATGGTGTGGAAATAAGAGATGGGATCAAATTCCTGAAAGAGCTTAGTTATTGAACTGATATCGGTCAACATTGCCAAGGTACAAGACCATTCGTAAGGTCTTAGACAGGTCAATTTCAAACTGGCATCCCCCTGTTTTGTAAAATTCTATATAGGCTAAGTTATCTGTTGATAGAACGATACTTCACATTTTATTCTAATGTCCCGGGTAAGGGTTTAAGATGCATAGCCTCTGGTAGCAGTACTCTGCAACCAGAGGAATAAAGAAAAAACACGTCATCCCCTTCCTCATCCAGCGCGCAGCGCTGGATGAGGAAGGGGCGTCACAATAGACATTTATACCTCCGGTGGCACTTTGTTTCACCGGAGTCTATGCTTCTTTATCCCCTACCGGGGAATAATCAAAAATACAATTGAGATAAATATCGTTGAAATTTCGGAGATATGCATAGGCTGATATCTTCAAAATGGTTGGTCACGAATTATTTATACTGATTATGAAAGATAAACTCGTCCAGCTTCTTACGTTCCGGACGCTCCAACTCCCCTGCTTTCTGCTGCTCAGATAGATCCTCATCAATCCCTTCAGGTTCTCCACCCACTATCAAAAGCGCTATCACTTCCCTATCTTCCGGTATTTGCAATATTTCCCTGGTTTTTCTGGGACTATACCCCGCTATAGGATGGACCATTAAACCCATCTCAGTTGCCCGTAATATCATCTGAGCCGTCGCCATACCAATATCAAAATGGTAATATTCACGGTCATGGATCACGCAATCATCTTCCTTTTTGCCTAATACCGCAATTATCAATCCTGCTTTATTTGCCCAATCGTTACCCTTGCTCAAAGCTCCCTGCATCTCTTTCAATCTACCCGCTTCATACACAAACACATACTGCCACGGCTGATTATTATAACACGATGCCGCAAGCTGTGCACTTTCACCCAGTTCTCTGATCAGTTCATCGGTAACCTCTAATTTACCCATAGAACGCAATGACCTTCTTTTTTCGATCGCTTCTTTAACTGTCATCTATATCTCCAGATTATCCAATTTATTATTTTTATTACTTCAATTAATGATCAGATTGCCACCAGATCCTGAAACATCTTATGCGTTTCTATAAAGTGTTTCACAAAGGAACAGGCGGGAATTACTCTGATTCCGTTATTCCTGGCATATTCCAGGGCAGCATAGACCACTAACGAGGCTAAACCCTGTTTACGCAAAGCTCGCGGTACAAAAGTCCGGTGAAATTCCAGTAACTTATCATCGATCTCTTTGTAATCCAAAAATGCCCGTTTACCCTCAAATTCCAGATAAAATTGATTCCTCTCAATATCGTGTATCACTTCATTTCTCATCTACACTCCTTATAATTCAGCACTCCTGACATCTCACTTATGTCTTATCTATCATATTTATAACTATTTACATATAATATAACTAATTTAACACTTTCGCAAAACTAATTGTTACTTTGCTCTTGTATTATTAAGTCCTTAATGAACTCTTATCCATTCATTTTGCAACCTTAATACGTTGGGCAATTTATTAAATGTCTTCAATTTATTTAATGGAAAAATGCTATGATACCGTGATCACCCTGTCTCGTGAAGGCAGATAATCGCATTCACGGCAGCCGGTTTCATTGGGATCAAAGTCTTTGAAAATGCCCATAAACCTTTCAAATTGACTGGTCACCTGATGAATATGACCGCAGCGTGGACAAATATAATTAGTACGCTTATTACTAAGACAAAGAACAAAGGGAATAAAGAAAATCAAAAATGTAAGACTGGAATCTATAACTGTTCCGAAACTTGCCGGTTCAGGGTGAACCAGAAAACGAAAAACAAACGCAATAAAAAACATCGCTACAGGTGTAAGCATGGCAATAAAGCAGCCATTAGTTACCGGCATATAAACCTTGCTTACCTGAAATCCCGCTCCTACCTGACGCTTTTTGATCTCTTCCAATCGATTTTGGTCTTCATAAACACCCGTAAAACTTAGCAGATCAGCAGCATTGAGACTGTTGTCATACTTACCCACACGGTTAGTGACAAATGAATTAGAAAGTATGCCCGGCATGTAATAGACAATAACCACACCGACAGGTCCCAGCAAAGCTCCTGCTATAAAACCTAAACTGCTCTGCTCTTCCTGCCAGTACTTCCGTCCCGCAATAACTATACAAGCAAAGTAAAATATCGCATATAATAACATTGATCTCTCCTGTTAACAGTCTGATTATTGCCTGCCAATCAGTCAAATTAAATTAATATTTGCTCCCAACCAAAACCTTGCGAATGGTTGCTAAACCTCCGCAATGGTTGATCAGAGTGAGTTGTTTATAAATCACAACAAATAAACCAGTTAGCAATGCAAATATCCAGCTATCTCATTTATACATCATCACCCATCTTTCACATTTTCAACAATCACCATAATCAATACAACTGTTCCCACTCAAAAATTATTAAATATCTCCATTTATCACCATTTCTCAACCCAAACCCGTTTTTCACCTAAATTTCAGGTACTTTCTACCTATAATCATTTATTATAAAACTATTTAACAACTATTTCCCACCCCTAAACCAGAACAACTTAGCACAATCTAACATTAAAACGTCACTATGTGCTTTGTTGTTCCACCTTAAATCCTGTCAAAATCTCTTATGATAATAACGTATTGACTGATTAATTATGTTTTAGTTGATATCGAAATAATTATATTTCTTTTCCCTGAACCAGATATCGCTTTTATGCCTATATGCTCCTATTTAGCTCCTAAAATTTGTTTTTAGAGGTAATATTTAGGTTAAGTAACTTATATCTAAGTTTTAATTGACTAAAAATAGAGTAAGTTTAATTTTCTGAATGTAATTCATACTGCTGATTCTCAGTTAGTTTGTTCTGGAATAATAGAGAATTTAGAATTACCGGATCTGAGCAGATTGATTGCCTACGTCTGGTTAAAAAAAAAGGAGTACCCATGGATAATGTAAAAAGTGCATTTACGATGCTTTATCTTCTTTCATCTTGTGATGGAGAAGTAAGTTCCTCTGAGCTTGATCTGATCATAAAATATCTCGAAGAAAATGAGGATAAGATTGACTTTGATCATCATCAGTTAACCGGTTCATTGCTTTTTTTGAGTGAAGAAGAGATTAAATTGAAATTGGAAGAAACTGCTCTGGAATATAAAGGCAGCTCTTCTGAAGAAGAAAGAATCGAATTACTAAAATTTGCCTTTAAGATAGTGATATCTGACGGGAAAATTGCTACCGAAGAGATCAGGCTGTTCAATATCCTGGGCAGAGTCTGGAATGTCGATATTGACGAGTTCATTAAAGCCAATCATCTGTATTAGAAGAATTCTCAACTCACTTTGAAAATTCTTGACCAGATATGGATTGATAAATTTTATATTAAAAAAGGAGTTATTATGAAAAAGCTAATATTTTTCTGCGTTTTATTTTTATTCACAAGTCTTTTTGCTGAGGAAGTTTTCCAGGTGGGTGTGATCAATACCTTGCAGCTTCATCCTGCAAGCACTCCCGTGGAAGGATTTAAATTGAATCTGGTAAATAGTTCAACCGATAATTTCACCGGCCTGGACATCGGGTTTTTCAGCCAGGTGAATAAAGACTTTACTGGTATCCAGTTCAATACGATCAATTTCAATGAGGGAAATTCTGTTGGAATCCAGTTTGGCGAAGTTTTATCAGCATCTGGCAGCATGACGGGAGCACAATTAAGTACTGTTAATTATGTTAGAGAGGATATGGTTGGTTTGCAGATAGGATTTTTGAATATTATCACTGGAGGTGGTCAGAATTTGCAGTTAGGGATGATCAATTACAATGAAAATGGCTTCCTGAAGATCTTTCCATTCTTTAATTTTAGTCTATAGACCTGTATAAATAGCAAAGGAAAGAAAATTATTAAGAAATTTACTGTAGCAATATTGCTGGTATGTGTGATTTTGATCTGCTCATGCCAGCAAGATATGCTCCACAACGGGGATATCATCTTTCAGGTCTCAAAATCCAGTCAGAGCCTGGCTATCCAAAAGGCAACTCATTCACAATACAGTCACATGGGGATTATCTATATACTGGAAGGTAAGATATATGTTTATGAAGCTGTCGGTCCAGTAAAAACAACCCCATTTAAAGAGTGGATTGCCAGAGGAGAAGATCATCATTACGTTGTGAAGCGACTTAAAAACTGGAAAAATGTGCTGACCGAAGATAATTTACTGAAAATGAAAGAATCCGGAGACCAGTTTCTGAATAAACCTTATGACATTTACTTCGACTGGTCAGATGAAAGTATTTACTGCTCCGAACTGGTCTGGAAAATTTATCATCGAGCTTTAGGTATTGATATTGGGGAACTTAAAACCATGGCAGATTTCGATCTGTCATCTCCTGAAGTACAGAAGCTCATGAAAAAACGCTACCCACAGGGAGTACCCTTGGATATGTCTGTAATTTCCCCGGCTGATATGTATAATTCAGAATTGCTTTATACCGTAATCCATAACTAACCTGAGCGATTCGACAAGACTCCTGGCGACAGGTCAATTGACAAATTTACTACCCGATTTAGTTAAATCAGACCAGGGATGGTCTGGATACGCAAAAAAACTGTATCTTCCTTGGTTAATAATTCTTTCATTATTTGCTTTAGTAAGATTGTTTTGTTCGTCTTGTTCGTTGCCTAAAAAAGTCTTCACATTACATTTCTCAGTGTCCTCTGTGTTTGAAAAATCTTTATTTTTGTTTTCGGTTTAGCCGAGTTAGGTTACAATTAAATCAAATTGAGGAAGTATCTTCAGAGGTTGACTTCTTTTTTTTGATTTTATTAAAAATATAGATAATAATTATAATAATAAATAGAGCAAGGATAATTAAAGCCTCACCGTATGCTGGGTTGTAATCATCATCATTTTTATCAGTGTTAAAATCATCAACTATCACAGCACCTTTGCCCTGAATCCAGGAATCAAGCATTTCTTTGTTAATTTCTAAATCAAATCCGCTTTCTATGTATCTATAACCTGATAATTTATACATGTCTTGCTGCTGCTCAGATCCTTCGCTTGCCAGCTTGTTTTCCAGCTTAACTTGCTCCTGAGTGTCAGAATAAATATGAGCCACGATTGCTTTACCCAGTTTTATAAGATATTCATCACTTACCGTATCCGGAATTATAGCTGCATTTGTGTCAACCTGCTGGATATTGCGAATTTCCTTTAAAATTTCTTCCATGCTTGCACTTTGCTCAATAACTGCTGTATCGGCATATATTGCTAAACTGATAAATATAGCTAAAAAGCAGAAAATCACTATTCTACAGAAGCGTTTATCCATGATAATCTCCTTAACATTTTTCCAACCTTTAATTTCTTGTAAATAAATGACTTCATTATTGATCTTGTCAAGGAATTTATGATTATTTGCCTAACTGATAATAATACCTGAATCTTTGCTAATAATCAATTCACTGAAATACATATATTCAATCCTATGTTCAATACAGATTATTATATTTGGTTAGTTAATAAAATCTATTTCTACTTGACAAAGTATTGAATTAAATAGCAATTGGGGTGAGATGAAAGTTAAGTATTCATTGTTTATATAATGATTAGTGATAGATGTGTTACTGTTAAATTTGCATAAGCTATGGTCTTTTTATAATATCATGTAATGTAAATTTCATATATTCAGAGAAAAAGGGATTAATTATGAAAAAAAATAAATTGTCTAAATTACAAGAATTCGAAAGAAATCATCTAGAAAAAAGATTGACAAATTTACCTATAGGTAAATTTATTGACATATAGAGTGAATATGCTGATTGAAGAAGTTAATTATCAGGAAATTAGTCCAAAATTCAACGCTAGTGAAGTAATTAAAGCTAAGTTTCTTCTTTATTGGGATAGCAGAAGAAAGAAAGAAATTCTTTCAGCAATCAGGAAAAATGATCAAAGAGTGGTTCATTTTATCAAGATATTGCTATTTCTTTATGAAAGGAAGGAAAACCAGTACAAAAAAGAAATGTATAGGGAAGAGAATGATGGAGCTCCAAATCAGGTTGTAGCAATGAAGTTTCTAGGAAATGCTGCAATATTCGGGAATTTGCGGATTTATTGCCAGGAGCATAAAATTAATGGTAAATATCACATCGTGATGAGTCGCGTACATGTAAAACAAGGGGAAAAAAACCAGGCTCAAGAACGAAAAATTATTGGTAACATTGCCAAAGAAAAATATATCCAGGACATTTTAGAAATAGAATTGAAAAAACGTCCCAGGAGGAAAATATGAAGCAGGAATTTAGAGAATTTATCAGCGGGTTTAACGATGAAATAGTAGATGAAGTCAGTGCTTTTGGTATTCAATTACAATTTCTTGAAGACGTAAAAGATAGAATGAGAATTATCGGTATTAATCAAAAAGAATTATCAGAGAAAATGGCTGTTCATCCTTCTTTTTTAAGTAACGTCTTCAATGGTAATAAACTTCTTAATTTGAAGCACATTGCCAAAATTGAAAGAATATTAAATATTGATATTTCGCTTGCATTAATTTCGGAAAGTAATATAATTATGCTGTCTTCAAGTGAAGTTGAATATAATCCATGTGCTTTGGAAGCAGGAGAAACATTGAAGAAGCAACTTAAGGATGAAATCACAAAGTTAACAGAGTCAATTGCTGATATAAAAAAGGATAGTCCTGACTCAAAGCCCAAAGCGGCATAGGAGTTATGATGATAAAAGTGACTGAGTCCCCGTTAAAATTAATTGAAATTAAATCACTGGAGCATTCTGTTAAGACAATTGCCAACAGTGATGATGATCGAGTAATCCTGGAAGATAGTATTATTAAAGTTGACTTTGATAAACAATACAATAATAAGAATGATGATTTTTTCAGATTATGCCTGAAACTTAGTATTTCACCACCCAGAAAACGAAAAGGATATAAAATCTCTTGTCTAATTCATGGGTATTTTTATATTCAAGATAGGAAGTCTGCCCCCTCTTCCAATGGTTTAGAGAATTCAGCACTTGCTATGGTAATCTCGTATTCCAGATCATATCTTAAAACATTAACTTATAATTGTCCCTATGGCACATATATATTACCCTCCTTTGATATGCAGGAATTGGTATCAAAAAAATTGGAATTGCTTAAGAAAGAACTTGATAAAGAGATTGCCAAAAACAAAACAAAAACAGTTGAATATTAATTTAATTTGCAGATTTTCAATTTGATACATTTTCAAAAAGTATTAAAAAACGCTACCCCGAGGGATTACCCATGGATATGGCAGTTATCTCCCCGGCTGATATGTTTAATTCTGAATTACTTTATACAGTAAAGTGAAAGAGGTGTTAAGATAATATGATTACTAAAAAGATAAATATAATAGTCTTATTTGTCATTTTTGCTTTTTCAAGCTTTCTATTTTCTGATACTGGGACCATACAAATAATTTCCAGTATCAATAACAGCGCTTATACTATTGACTCTAAAATCGCATCCATCGATGATGATATCAAATTGAGCATTGTTTTCAATCAAAAACTACAAAATAATATTATCAATTACTCTCCTGTTGACAATATATCGATTGTAGATTCTGGAATATCTGGCAACGAAACTGTACATTGGGATGAAGCTGGTGAATCATCAATAAAATGGTATAAAATTGAGGAAGCAAACGGTGATTACTATAGTAATACTACGCCATCCTGGCATTGGGAGAATATCCCCTACAAAGAAACAGAAATTGTTGAATGGCGAAATCAGTTTATCGTTACAGCCGATGTGACTCCCACTGTTTTCAAACCGGTATTTTGTAATGGCAAAGTGACGGGGACAATGCGTTATAAAGCTGTACTCAATATTGATGGTGATACTTTTTCGACACCAGGGAAAGACTCTAAATATAAGGGCTCAATTAGCAACAAAGTGCATCGCATCAGCTTGAAAGGTAATACTGACTGCGAAGTTATCAATTGTGCCCTTGCTATGTGTAATCTGCCATATATTTGGGGCAGCGCAAGCTTTACTGGAAATGATTTGGATAATCATCAAACTGAGTTATTTATAGGTGCTGACTGCGCTGATTTTGCTGTTGCTGCTTATCAGATGTCAGGATATCAACTTGCTTATGACAGTATAAAAAACCTTACTAAAACAAAAATTATTGCCAGACAGGCAACAGAGCAAAACGGTAATTATTTGGATGCACAAAATGACGTAATTATAGTTGGTGAAAATGGAATCCACCCAGGTGATTTTGTATATTGGGACACTGTTCATGTTGGATTGTATTACGAAGACAAAAGTGATCCAGGAAGCTCTTATTGTGGGAAAGGGGATGGTCTTTTTAATCAATATGATCTGGTTATCCACACGCTTTATGCCGAACCCAAAATTGAAAGCATTAGTGAAATTCCTGATTTTGGTGATTTGATAATTTATCGGCATATTGAAAATTAATTACAGGCAAATATGTGCATATAAACTATATTAAATGAAATTAAGAGGAGGAGATATGAACAGTTTTATTAAATTATTTATCTTGGTCAGTGTAATATTTTTTGCTTCCTGCGCCACTAACGAGGTAATAAAAGATCCTGATAAATCGGATAATGAAAAAGCACCTGAAACCCCAAAACAATTTACCAGAATTTTCTTTGACTATGAGGAAATGGAACAAATGCCTGTGATGGAATTGGATCCAGAAATCGTGCAAATTATAGATTCTGCCTATGATGAAATAACTATGAATAATAGTACCAGAGCCTTAGCAACTGTGGAAGATTTGTATAGAAATCAGGAAGCCCATCCAGAAATCACAGACATTTATGCTTATTGTTTATTTAGAAATGGACATAGATTTAAGGCTCTTGAAATTATCGACGATGCCATCAAGCAATTTGGTCCTTACGGTAACCTGATTTATTCAAGAATTATTATGAGTAGGGAATTAGCTGAAACAGGATTAAATATGATGCAGGTAGATGGTAATGGGATTTATAATTCGTCTGATTTACCATATGACGAAGCTGACTTTATAAAAACTAATTATCAATCAGCCTTGCATGATGCTTTATACCTTTTTAGTCAATTTGATACAGATGCTAATTTAGCATGCCATATTGGAATTTACATGAACTGAATCAAGTCTTTGTTTACTGACATCTATTTGTAAGGCTTCGACCATCACATCGGTTGCAAGAGCAAATATCTTATCAGCCAGATTTTCTTCTGATATATGGGTATGCATGCTAAAAAGTGTTCTCTCGCACATAACTTGATCTTCATCGTCAAAACAATCTAAAGCAACGTGCCATTGCTGATCGAAAGCTAACTTTTCTACTGTTTCTGCGTCTGATAAATCAAAAAACTGCTGAAGAATGGCTGCTCCAATCGTAGAATAAAGTTCTTTGGAATTTCTACCTGTCTTATAAAAGTAAAATTTCTTTATGAACTTCACGGGAAGGTAAGGTAGAATATATTCACGAAAGACTAAAGCCCATGATTTTTCCAATCGCGCTATCTTCTTTAGTGAGTAACCATTACGCCAATTTTCTACTCCAACGATTTCTAACTGATCTTTATTTTTTATCTTTACCATCATACCATCCTATATAGTATATATTTAAATTATACTAATATTGTGTTAAGAACATTCTATATTATATACTATACTATGCATTTTATGGACAATAGATTTTGCGATTTCATCAAAATTGGCTAACCTGGAATTCTTTTCACTTCCAGAATAGCTTAGAAAAGATAGATTAGCGGATTTTCAATCGTATAATTCTCAGTTTACATTTCACTACAGATTATGTAATTCAAGAAATTCAGATATTGCCAAAGGTAGATCAGCTCTTACATAAAATTGCTTTAAAGGGAAAAATAAATTGACAGGAATTACAGAAAAGATTGGTTTTGGGATTGTATCTTGAATCGAGGGATTAAATTTAGAATTTCGAATACCAAGAGCCCAATAGATGATTTGGACTTGGATGATTGAGGACTGTACAATAACTACTCGATTTGGAGTTATTGCACAGTAATTTACCATAACTTTAGTAGGTTATATACAGTAAATAAGCTGGCGTGGCATATACACATTAGTGGCAAAAATAATAATCAAGAAATGGATAAAAAGGAGGATTTTATATATCCAAAAGAAGTGTATATCGATAAAATTGAGAAGAAACTGAAAATTTCATTTTCAACAGAGCAAATGGTAAAAACTAAAATGATGATTATTGAGGCTTATCATAGGGGAATAATTCCAGATGATGAATACAAAAAAATTAAAATCAAATGTGATGATTTCTATAAAAGAGAAGGAACTGTAGGATTTGGCAGCATCAACCTGTTATCTTGGACAGAGAGTCGTGAAACTTCCCCACAAGAATTTATGCATAAATTAATTGGTCATTTACAACCCCAAGAACGAGAAGAAGATATCAAACAAGAAGATAAGATTGGTAGTATTGCTACTCCCACTTATGGTAGTTACAATCATTCCTCAGTTGTCGAATATAGAGAATTCAGAGATAAAGTTCTTTATAGTAACTATCTCGAAAAATTATTTGTTAAATTATATTATAAGATAAGCCCTAGTATTGTAGATTTCATAAAAAGCATAAACAAGCTAAGAGATTTTCTTACAAATTTCTTGAATATCTATTGTAAAAAATAAATAATGTTGCTATCTGGAGGTTAAATGTTCTTTTTTAATAATCCTATTGGTATCAGATTTGATATTGATAAATTAAATAAACATAATGAAAATCATTGTTATGGTTATACTGCATGGGAAATATTTTGGAAATCTGTTCATATAGGTCTTTTTTGTAATTTGGAAAAATTCTATCATGGCGATTCTCAGGCTACATTAAGTGGAAGTGAAAATGTATTTATTATTGCTTTTGAAACAGGAAATAATAAATTAATAAAAACAATTAGAGCGTCATTAACATCAAATAAAGATTTTAATATGGTGTGTTCCGCTCTTCAATATATTGAAGGAAATGATTTGATGCTGGAACCTCTTTCAAAAGTTGGTAAATTTGATTTACTAGGTAATTTTATTGAAGAAAAGGCAAGCGGATATGATGCTCTTGAAGTTTTAAAAAATGTCTATAATTATGAGATTCAATATGATAAAACTAGTTATCTCCATACTGCTATCAAACCTCAAGCTAAATATGAAATTTCTGGAGAAGATAGTCAACTGTCTGAAATAAAACCATCTGCTGGCGATGGCTGTTTCATTGCAACTGCGACCTATGGTGATTACAATCACCCCAAAGTAATTGAATTTAGAAAATTCAGAGACGATTTTCTTTCAAAAAAAATATTTGGTAGATTTTTTATTAAAGTTTACTATTTGATAAGTCCTCACCTTTCAGGTATTGTTAGACATAATACTACTCTAAAACAAATATCACAATCAGTTTTAGATAAGATTTATGTGAAAATAAAAAATAGACATCAATAGCGAAGCCACTAACAAACAGCTTCACGCCCCCAAAAAGAAATCGGTAATGACGACAAATCTGGGTGGTATAATAAACAAGGTAATGATAAAGCTGAACTAAAAAAAATGAAAGACCTGGAAATTTCAAAAGAGATTGCCAGATATCTGGAAAACTTGATCAAGGATCATTTCTTAAGTTCTTGAACTATAATATAAATTCGCTGTTAACTTATTTTTCGATCCTTAATTATCTTCAGGGGGAACCACGATAATATGAACATCATAATCTTTGAATTCAATAAATTTTGTGGTTTCGAATAAATCTGAAAATCTGTTGTTTAAATTGTATTTAGCTGCTGGCACTCCATCCCAGTGACATTCCAATAAATCAGTATAATGCGTTATCCAAGTGTGAATACCGTCTTGACTGAAACCCCAACTGAAATTATATTTTTTCAGCAGATTTTCAATTTTATCATTGTCCCTACCTAAAACATAATATTCTTCAATTCTGATGTTCGGCTGTTTGAATACCGGATACTCATTACTATTCTTGAAGTAACTGATATAGTGAGAGTGGAGATTTGCATTCGGTTCTATAAAGGCATACCCTTTCCAGCCGAAACGATCCACCAGAAGATAACCCACACTCCAACCTGCCAAACCTTTACTATTCCAGATTCCTTTATGATACTGTATCAGCTTTGAATATTCTGCTGCACCCATACCTGCTTTCAGCACTCGAGCACAATATATTGTGCAATCCATGCGAATGTTCTCTATATTATTTTTTTTCAGCCCCTGCAGATAATCATCGTGAAATGAAGTATTCCCGATATATTGATGTTTAGCATAATTATCTAACCAGTACCTACCGTAATATCTACTGACGCTATCCTGGTATGATTGCCAATGCTCATTTACAATATCATTGGATTTTTTAATTGCTGTCTCGGAATTGAATGTTGCCTGACAATATGCAACCACAAAGAAAAACTGGAATATTAAGTATGCAATAGCATATTTCTTCTTCATTTTTCCTCCTCTTCGAGTCTCTTCAATAATTGATTATATTATAAAATTTGTCAAGTCTCCGGCATTTGCGATGAGTGATGCTCAATGATCATCCAGCGGTCATTAGTCTTGGTGTAAGCGTAAGTGAACCTTGCTTTTACAGCCGATCCATCCCGGAAAGTAAATTGATAAATACCAGAGTTGATCACAAGTTGACCATAATCCCTGATGTTTGATTCCAATATCTCACCCACTGGTTTATTAACTACAAAATGGACAAAATAGTCCTTGATCTCATCATGATTATGCCTTACCTTGTTTGACATGGTTGGCAGCAATATTGCACCTGGTGCATAGAGATTTGCCACATTTTCCGGATCTCCGGTCTTCAAAGCATTATTCCACTCTTCAAATAATGATAAAACTTCATTCTTATTCATATTACATTCCTTAATATTTTTTGTAAAACAATTTATCACACAATTCTATGTCAAATACTTTTGCCCTATTCACGCATCCCCCCGAAAATTAATTGCAATTGTGTCATCATTGAATCAGTGAGTGGTGTATAGATTTATATTAAATGTAATCCTTTTGTTTTAAGCCATTCCAGAATTCGAGAGATACAGTGTCCTTGTGTTTGTTATTATTTCTGTTGTCTTCACTTTTATCATAAATAAAGGTTATAGTCATTCTTTTTGCGATTCCATAACCATTTAATCTTGCTTTCTGAATAAGCGGAAGATAGGCCCCGGTATTGATATATCTTTTTGCTGGTTGATCTTTTTCAGCTGTGATAACTGCTTCTTTGGAATAGTGAGTGTGTCCGTAGACTACAAATTGAATATCAGGATTTTCTTTAAAATCTTCTATTGCCCCTTCCAGAAAACTTTCATCTTTGAATTCCGGGAGTTTATCAATAAATCTGATCAGTCCAAGAGCTTTGATTATTGAATCAAAGCTATCCTTCTTAAGGAAATTTTTTAATAATTGAAGCTTGTCAACAATGTCACCACTGATAATTAGATCAGGGCTTTGTCTATCCCATAATTTAGCTAGTGACGTATTTAGAAATGCTTCCAGCGAATCATAAATAGCATTTGATATATCATCTTTTAGTTTCTGGCTGAATTTATCGGATAATGACCAAATCAGCCAGTCGAGAGCAAAAGGTGCTGGTCGAACATTATTGATTTCCTTGATGCTATCAATAAGGTCATCATGAACGCCTTTCCAGTGATGTTTATAATTTAGTCTGTAAATAATTCCACCCATTAATTCTGCTGTAACAATTTCACCAATACTCTGGACTTTGTAATATTCTGAATGAAATCTGCTTTCATAGGTCTTATGAAGCACTTTTTTGGCAAACTCATAACCGAAACATATTTTATCCCATTCATTACCGTGCCGGCAGATAGTTGAATATTTCTCTGAACACAGATTATTAGCAAAATCAAGGTGAATTCCCGGAAATAGCTTTCTGACTATTTGCCTTAGTTCTGCATAAAAGTTTATAGTGCGATCATGATTTCCAGCGATATAGGTTATCTTGAAAGGTATTTTATGAATGTTATTGAGTTTAAGAAATTCTTCTATAAAAGCTTTGCAGCCGGGTTTTGCAATAATGTCTTCTAATACTTTTACATATTCATTTACTACATCATGATCAGGATTCACAGCGTAATCGGGATCCAGATTGCCATTCCAGGGTCGTTTTGAATAAGGGATCATTAGAAATTTATCTGTACTGACCATATCAAAAGTATCTCCTGCCAAAACAAGGTGGATCTCGTTGATGTCTTTGTTTGCATCTGCTGAAAGCTTGGAATTGATCTGTGGGAAAAGGATCTTAGTAAACACTTCCGGTACTACATTTATTGAAGTAGTGCCATCACTGAAGTGCAAATCACTGAGTATTATCAACATGCTTATATTCCTGGGTCAATTTCTGCAGCCCTTTATAATTAACCTATCTTGTTAATTGAGCTTCTGGGGATTATATCCCTTTCCCTATTTCCTTAGCTTGCTGCAAAACAGGATTATCAGGTTTTAATGAATTGCTATCAACCATGCCTCCAACATGGAGTGCTGCGATTTTTCCCATTTTGAAAAAATCACTTAGCCAGCCAGCCAAATAGTCTGAGACATACTTAAAAACATCTTCCGGGGCTCCAGATGCTGTTACTGCGATATATTTCTTATCCGGCAGGATCCTGATGGAATATTCTGGTGTGATATATGTATGCCAGCGATCAAACATTGTCTTCAGTTTCCCGGTTATCTGTCCCATATAAACTGGAGAACTAATGATCAGAATATCTGCAGCATTGATACTTGGTATAATATCTTCCCGAAACCAGTCATCAAATACACAGAATTTTTCCCGGTGAATAGTTTCAGCATCACTGCAGGCAATACAGTCATGAAATTCTCTATCATAAAGATAAATTCTTTCGATCTCGTGCTTATCATCCACTGTAGATAGTATTGTATCCACAATTGTTGCTGTACTACCTTGCTTATTAGGGCTTCCATAAATTGCCAGTATTTTCATAAAACAACTCCTGATATAAACCTTAAAAATATTTAAAATATAAAAAAGTGGTGGAGCATAGCGGGCTCGAACCGCTGACCTCTACACTGCCAGTGTAGCGCTCTCCCAGCTGAGCTAATGCCCCACATATTTGAAATTCACTTTGGGGAGAGTTCTTTTTCGGTCAAGAATTTTCTTAATATCCCATATTCCGCTATTATCAGCACCTTATACTGATACTTATTGGAGTTTTTCAGCAAAAAAACCTTTACTCAATTGCAGTGGTTCAGGAAAGTGTATTATCTAAAGGAATAAGCTTCGGAGGTTAGATGAGTAAATTACACCGTATGATCCTCATTTTAGGGATCATTATGCTGCCCCTGCTGATGTTAGCAGAAACTGATTATGGACAAATCCTCGAAATCAATATCGAAGGTAATAATCGTATCGAAAAAGAACTGATCAAATCGCTTCTGGCATTTGATATCGGAGATTATCTCTCACAAGATAATACTTCTAAATCAATCCACAACCTCTATCAACTTGAAGTGTTTGATGATGTCAGCATTTCCAGCACCATCATGAAGCAGGGAATAGTAGTAACTGTGCATCTTAAGGAATTTCCGGTGATCAGAAGACTTAAATTCAAGGGAAATAAAAAGATCAAGGATAGTAAACTTGAAGAATTGGTTATTGTGGAAACCGGAAATTATTATGCTCCTTATATCGTACCAGAAATCAAAAACAGAATAATGGCAGAATATCAGACAAAAGGTTATCACTACGCTCAAATAAACTTTGAAGAGAATTTTACTGATGATTATGTGGATTTGATCATTGATATTGATGAAGGTGAAAAAATCGTGATCCGTAAGATCACTATACATGGAAATCATGATATTTCCAACAAGAAGCTGCGTTCCAAAATGAGCACCAAAAAAGCGGGTTTCTTCCACTCAGGTAAGCTGGAAGAAGATAAGTATCAGGAAGACCTGGATAAGATCATAAAATTTTATAATAAGAAGGGATACATCGATGCTCATATAATTTCCCAGAAAAAGGAAATCAGCGGAGATGGGTTCTATATTAATATCTACCTTTACGAAGGGGACTCCTTTACCTTTGGTAAGGTGAGTTTTAATGGAAATACTGTCTTTACGGATGAACAGCTGGTAGCAAATTTCAAATTCAAGGATAATGAGGTCTTTAATAAAGAAAAATTTGAAGAGCAGATGTCTGCTGTAAACAGTATGTATTATGAAGAAGGCTACATCTATTCAAGCATTACTCCTCAGCAAATTAAGGACGGGAAAGAAGTTAATTTCAAGGTTGCTATTATTGAGAATACCCGTGCAAAAATCCATAAAATTCATATCAGAGGAAACCGCAGTACTAAGGAAAAAGTAATCCGTCGTCAGCTCGTTCTTGCCCCGGGTGATTACTTTCAGCAGTCACGCGTAAGAAGATCTCTTTCTAATATATATAATACCGGATTCTTTGAACCTGAACTCTATCCTGATTATAAGGTCATAAATCGAAATGGTGATATTGATCTGGTGATCAATGTTAATGATAAGATTTCAGGAACCGCGAACGGCGGAGTAGCCTTAAATAGTGAAGATGGCATTGTTGGTCAATTGGGACTCAGTCATAATAATCTACTGGGAAATTCCTGGGAAGTATCTCTTGCCTGGGAATTTGGTGGTTCTACTCAAAACCTTGATCTCAGCTTCACAAATCCTTATTTCCTTGATAGTAATTTCCTTACCGGATTTAATGCCTATTTCGCTACTAAGGAATATGATACCTATGAACTTAGAAAGCACGGTGGATCTCTCAAAGTGGGATTCCCTATCAACCTGGTCAATCGCGCTAAATTAACCTTTGGTTATTCATATTACCGAAAAAAATATACTATCCTGGATGATACTGATGATGATGAAGTTTCTGATGAATTGCAGGATCTGGTTGATGACGGTTGGAAAGATAATTCCGGTATCTCAATAACCTTGAGCCGTGATAATCGTAATAATATCTACTTCCCCACTTCTGGCTCCCAGCTTGTACTATTCACTGAAGTCGCAGGAGGACCACTACAGGGAGATAATAGCTATATCAAGCAGATTTTTCAGGCAAACTGGTATGTTCGCACCTTCTTTAATTTTGGCTTGCGTACTAAGTGGAGGTTCGGTTACGTGACTGGTTACGATGGTCATACTGTACCACCGGATGAACGGTTTTATCTTGGTGGAACCGGTTCTGATGGAATAAGAGGATATACTGACAGGTCTGTGGGACCGACTGATGAATTTGGTAATAATGATGGCGGTGAAAGAGAAATGTTGTTTTCCACTGAATATGTTATTCCTATAGTCACTGATCAGGTTGCTTTTCTTACATTCTTAGATGCCGGAGATTGTTTTAACAGCTTTGATAAGTTTAATCTTTGGGATTTAAAAAAAGGTGCGGGAATTGGCATTAGAATATTCAGTCCCTTTGGCTTGATCGGCTTTGATTATGCCAAAAACCTTGCTGATGGTACCTGGGAACCACACTTCCAGTTCGGTACCACATTCTAATTGTATTGAATAAAATAAATAAATAGCCCGGAATTCCGGGCTATTTTTTTTGCTGATTATTATTATAAGCACACACTAATATTATTGTTTCCATATACCGATTATACCTTATTGTTGTATTTTTACAACATTATGCTTGACATAATATATAGGGTGGCATTGCTTTGTCACAGAGTAAAAAACGAGGTGTTTATGAAATCAAGAAAAATCTTTAACCGAATCGCTGTTCTCAGAAGCGAGAGAAATGTCTCTCGTAAAGAACTCGCAGACAGTATTGGTGTTAATTTTCAAACCATCGGCTATCTGGAAAGAGAAGAATACAACCCAAGTCTTGACCTGGCTTTTAAACTAAGTGAATACTTCAATCTTCCGGTTGAAATGATTTTTTCCACTCAGCCGATGAAACCATTAAGCGTAGAATTAAAGAATTTAAAAGGAGGCAATGATGAAAGAATTGCAGAGTGAACGCCGTAAGGCACTGGTGATAAACTACCTGAGTTTTATCCTGTTTTTGAGCATATTTTACCTGGTCAAAGCCGGAGTATTTCCCCTGATCTATCTTTCCACTAACCTATTACCTTTATCAGGAATAGTTTTCAGTTTCCATATAGCCTTTGGCAAATCGCATTTATGGAAGCTGACCCATTCAGCTTATAAGGATTTAGATGAGCGAGAAACAGAATTAGTTTTCAAGGCAACCACGATTTCATATTCCATATTTACTATCATATGTCTGGTGATGATCTATGTTTTCAATTTTATTGGATTTGGTCCAATTGACGTTGTGCTGGCTGCATTTCTGCTTTACCTGGCACACAGTTTACCAGCGGCAATAATCGCCTGGAACCAGAAAGTAATCATCGAAACAGAATAATTTTTCAAGCAGGTCTTATCAGATGAGCATTTCCTCCGAGTTCTGGATTATTTGTATAAGACCTGCTCCATCTTTTTTAACATTTTAATATTAAATTTAGGAGTTACAATGAAACTATGTATTTGTGCACTTTTTTTTGTCCTTTTTTTGTCATGTTTGCCAAATTCACTTTATGCAAACTCAGAAATTGATACTGATTTATCAGGTATCTGGTCAGGAGCTGTTGAATTCCCGGCTTTTAAATTCAGGATCATCATCATTATCAGCAGCAATGAAGATAATATTGCTCACATCGTCTTCCCTGACCAATCTGAATCGCAACAGGAAGTAAAGATTGAAATTAATTTTCCTAATATTGAACTTTCATCCTCAGAAATGCAGCTTAATTTCAGCGCAGTATATAGCGAAAATAAAATCACAGGTAATTGGGAACAAATGAAAAGAAAAATGCCTCTTGCATTGCAATTGGTTGATGAAATTGCCCTGCCCCACAGACCCCAAACACCAAAACCTCCGTTCCCATATAGTTCTCAAGAAGTTGTCTTCGAGCATGATGGATTGAGTTTTTCCGGCACTCTCACTATTCCGGACAGTATAAAAAGCTGTTCTGCAGTCATCCTAATTCCAGGAGTAGGAACCCATGATCGGGATAATACATTTTTTGGGCATAAACCCTTTTTTGTTATTGCCGATTATTTGACCCGCCAGGGAATTGCAGTATTGCGCTACGATGAGATTCAGGGTAGAGAAACCGCTACAACTGCTGATTTTGCTATTGATGTAAAATCGGCTGTAAAGTTTTTGCAGAGTAAGGAATACATTAGTAATATTGGACTCCTGGGACATAGTGAAGGTGGATTGATTGCTTCTTTAGTGGCTGCCGATGACCCTGAAATTGCCTTCATTATTCTAATGGCAAGCCCTGGTCTTAAAGGAGATGAATATAACTATCAATTTGAGGCTTCAATGAGTAGAGCCATGGGAGCTTCTGAACTGGAAATTGAACGAAAATTGAAATTACAGCGTGCCGTCATTTCTGTAATATCACAAAGCATCTCTGATGAAAAAGCTGAAAAGGAAATCAAAGCGCTATACCAGAATTTTGACAGTCGAATTTCATCAAGCCAGATTGATGCTGCAATTCAAAGATTTCTTTCTCCCTGGTTTAAATACAGCATTAGATCTGATCCGGGAGTTGTTTTGCAAAAAGTAAAATGCCCTGTATTGGCTCTATTTGGAGAAAAAGACTGGCAAGTACCCCCTGAAGGAAACTTGCAAGCTGTTATTGATGCACTTGAAAGCGGAAGTAAGTGGGGTTATAAAGTCATTGAAATGCCTGGACTTAACCATTATATGCAAAATGCTGTAACTGGAAAACCGGAGGAATATGGCAAAATAGAAGAAAGTATTTCAGTAGAACTCCTCAAGTTTATCACATCCTGGATTAGCGAGAGGAAGTTATGAACCGGTTTCTGATTATCTTCATATTGCTAAATATCTGTTCTCTATCCGCTCTAAGTTTTAATGCAACAGGTTTAAAAATTGGCTACAATTCATCTCGTTTCACTGGTAATGATATCTACGGTAAGGGTGTCAGCAATATACCCGGTTTTATAATCGGTGGCTTCATCACCTATGATATTAACCAGCATTTTGCTTTTGATTCCGAACTATTATTGACAACCAAAGGTAGCTATGTAAACACTATCGGTGATATTGATCAACATAATGTCATTGTTTATCTTGAATTACCTTTTGCCTGCAAATACAAATTCTTCAATTCAACTGCCATAACGCCCACTATTTCCTGCGGTTCTTCATTTGCAATTAATACTCTTGCCTTAAATGATACCGGAATTTTGGATAATATTGGCTTTTACGATATTTGCCTTCTTGCTGCAACTGGTTTTGAATTCCGATATCTTTCTATGGAATTGAGATTTCAACAAGGGATAATATGCATTGATGGCAATAGTATAAATAACCAGACTCTTTCTCTGCAGATAGGTATTAAACTTTTGAAGGAGAATCTATGACTACCTGTAAGTTTGGATTAATTGGATTCTTTCTTTGCTTGATATCATTCGCTTACGCATGCACAGTAATCAGTGTAGCAAATGATTCCATTGTTCTCGCTGGTGGAAACAAAGACTGGAATAACATTGCCACACGAATTAAAGTAATCCCTTCAAAAGAATCAAAATACGGCACTATTTATTTTGGTTATCAAGTTAGCCAGGGATTCCAGAACGCTTGTGGGATCAATGAGAAAGGGCTGTGGTATGAAGGTGCATCTCTGCCTGAACGCTTTGATATTTACAATGTGTACAACAAGCCTGAGATAAAAGGTGAATTATGCGAAAAAGCACTTGCCGAATGTACTAATGTCAATGAAGTGATTGATTTGTATTCCACATATTTCACAAGACACTGGAACGGGCATTCAATGTGGGCGGATACAAATGGCAATTCGGTTATTATTGAATATGGCGAAAATGATGTTGTTTTTCTGGAAAAAGAAGAAGAATTCCAGGTAATGACAAATTTTTATCTTTGTAATAGTAATTCTCAATGGGATAATTGCTATCGTTATCAAATAGCACAATATCTTTTTACAAACACAAAAAATCCATCAATTGAGCTGATGAAGGAAATACTTGAAGCCACACATCAAACGGGATGTACTCCAACTTTGTTTTCTACTGTTTGTGATTTGATCAATCTTAAGGTGTATGTTTTCAACTTTCACAATTATGAAGAAACCGTCATCATCGATGTAGCAGAAAAGTTGAATAAAGGAGAAAATTATTATGAATTACCTTCTTTATTTTGTCAGCTGCAATTAACTTCGCCAGAGAAGAACTCTGTTATATCAAGTCAGGAAGTTACTTTCTCTTGGAAAGGAAATAGTGATTACTACATTTTACAATATTCACTTGATGAATTCTTTGCAGATTACCAATCAATTGTTGTTAATGATACAGAAAATGTATTTCCAATTAAAAAGAAGCTTCCATTTCTATCTGGTATGATTCTTTTAGCTGGTTTTACATCAAAAAGGAAACCTATATTTTTCTTACTGTTGCTGATCATTATTGCTGGAATGCTATTTAACTGTAGTTATGATATTATCAATTCTCCATATCCTGAATCAGATCGAGAATTCAATACTTCTGTAAATAATTTGCATAATAATTCAATGTATTTCTGGAAAATTGTTGCAGTTGGTGAAAATGGTATGATCAGTGAAAGTGAAGTCAGAAACTTTTATCACTGGTAATTAGAAATCAAGGCAGAAAGATTCAAGAAAGCTTTGACCTGCTCTCACATTCCATCACCAAATCATCCCCTTTGGCTTGATCGGTTTTGATTATGCCTATAATCTTGCTGATGGTACCTGGGAACCACACTTCCAGTTCGGCACCACATTCTAAATCTTAGAAATTGGATAAAAAAATAACCGGGACTCGTTCCCGGTTATTTTTTTATCCCAAATTGCTGACGGTATACTTCGAAGCTTAACCACCAGATAACTTCATTCTCTCCTGATCCTTCCTGATAATATCTTCTGATCAAATTATTTACCTTCTCTGGTTCATAAATATCACTTAGCTTCTGACATTCACTTGCCATATCATTTATTCTATCTTTATATTTTACTAAAAATCTTCTATTGGTATCATTCGAATAACTTATCTCCTTCTGCAGTACTGCTCGTAATTTCCCTTCAATCCTACCTATTCCATACCTCATTCTTAAACCATTTCTTATGGTAGGCAATTTCCTTAATTCTGCTGCATATTTTATCAATATCTCTTCGAGTATTTTATTCTTTGCCCGGATATTGGCAGGGATTTTCATTGCAGCCTCAATTATTTGGGGCTGTATATAGGGCATATAATTTTTGATAATATCATCAAGTACCTGTTGTGATCTGCTGCTGATATTACTCACCCTTTGACGTACATCCCAGGTCTCTATCCAGTTCCCTATTCCAACCTTACTCGCATCAGGCATTTCACTAACTGCTTTTTCTGCTCGTGAAAGTAAACCCTCTCGCATAGACTGCAGCTGTTCTTCTCCAAAAATATCTACCCGTACTCGGGGCATGTATCTCAATATTTGCGCAGCATTTTTATCAATAATTGCCTGTCTGCCTCGATACTCAAGATTTGCATTTAAACATCTTCTGATATATTCACCACTCCCGCCATCCAATAGTACCCTTGCTTTATCAATCTCATGATAATGGTATAACTCAAATACTGCTGTGCCCATCACAACTAACTGTGTGCGTCCACAATAATCATAAAACCTTTGCCAGGAATTATCATCTTCCACAATATCATTGAAAATACACTTATGGCAAATCCCTGTTATCTTTGCTAATTCCTTTGCTAATATAACATCTGGGTGATCAGCACGTCCCCAGGTGATCGCTTCAAAATCTATCCCTGTATGCTTCATAATTGCTAATAGACTTCTGGAGTCATAACCACCTGAAAGTGCTAATTCTGTCTGATATCCACTATTGTCAGGTGCTTTAAGCAATTCTACAAGATTATCAATTATTATATTTAAGTTTTCATTACTATACTTCTCTTCAGGCTCAGCTGTCCATTTACCATTAGTTTTGTGTATTTGATTATTTGATATTCGTATTCTCCCAGCCTGATTTAATCTCTTGATACCTTTGATAAAATAACCTTTCCCAAGCGGATCTCTATTCAGCCAGTAACTGCCAAACTCTTCCCAATCGATTACATTATCATCTCGCCAATTCAATAGAATATCCATACGAGTAGAAAAATAAATAGTGCCAGTTTCATCATCCTGAAAATAATATAGCTCTCTTAAGCCAAATTTATCATTATAAATTGTGATTCCCTTCGGTGTGTATTCTAATCCAATATAATGTCCGCAGCAAGAAGAACATTCATATTCAGACAACCAGGCAGTCTCAATCATTTTCCAATTATCACTTGTATTTTGTAAGACAATCCCGCATAATATTTTTAACCGGTCACTGTTTTGAGATATATTTGTATTATTTTTGTCACTCCATAAGAGTAAATTATTAGTCCTGAATTCAAATTCATAGTCACAGAAACATTTAATCTGATAATCTATTACTGACAATTGATTTGAATTAAATACCCCGGCAAACCAACTCATTTATCCTCGTTCTTAAATTTAAAAAATAGAGAGCTTCAAGAAGGCGGCGACCTACTCTCCCAATCCGTCGCCAGACCAGTACCATCGGCGCAGGTGAACTTAACTACTGTGTTCGGGATGGGAACAGGTG
>JAVCDJ010000129.1 GCA_030765845.1 Candidatus Stygibacter australis | reverse complement strand
AGTCAAGTCCCAAATGTTGGTGTAAATGTATTTGTTTATTTTGTTCTATTATAGCGGAATTTTGCCAGTTCAGAAATGAAGGCAAAAACATACAAGATTCCACTGAAAAACTTACGATTATTAGCTTTTTCACTTAAATATTCCGTTTATGATTTTCTTTTCTTTTTTATTCATATAATTACCTCTCTTTCTCCAACTCTCTGTCACATCCATCAATATTGATCCACCTAATAGGGCTATACTGCTATCTGTGGGGAATATTGGTATTGTCTTAAAACGTCTTTCTAACTCTTCATTAAGGCGCTCTATTGGATTTGTACTTTTGATTTTACTCCAATGAGATTCAGGAAACTGTAGAAAGTTTATTAAATCCAATTTTGCATATTCAATTTCATCAACCAGGTTGTTATAACCTTCTTTTTCAAGTGTTGAGCATAGCCGATTGAAAGCATCGTTGAAACCTTCAAGGCTTATACAATTATTTATTTCCTTTAAGCGCAGAGTAATTATGGGCTTATCTTTGATTTTAATCTGATCAAGGACATTCCTGATCCAGTGAACTATACAGCGCTGTTGAAGTTGGCCAGAATACATCTTATCTAAGGCTTTTGTTAATCCTTTATGTTCATCTCTGATCCATAATTTACAATGTTTGAGACCACGGCGTTGAAGACCTTTAAGATATATTCTCCAATTGGATTCGTTTTCCTTATTTGCCAGAAAATACCCAAGACTTTCAATTTCTCCCTTCGCTGTTAATCCAAGTCCATGTAATACTACTACTGATTGTTTTTGGTGGTTATGGCGCTTTTTGGTAAATTTACCATCAAGCCAGATGTACTCATATTCAGTTGATAGCTGCCGATTATTCCATTTCTCAATCTCTTCTAATAACTTTGCAGTATGACGACTAATTGTACTCCTGGAAAGACCTTCAGATAATAACTCTTTATAAAGATATTTCATATTGCGAGTTGATACTCCGTGAATATAAGCCTCCTGAATTACACCGATTACGGCATCTACGATCCGCTCATAGCGATTTAAGATACTGGGGAAAAAACTACCCCTGCGGCATTTGGGTATTTTTAGATTAAGCTCTCCAAACCCCGTTATTAAGTTCTTTTTCCTATGACCATTTCGATAGTTTTCTCTCAATTTAGATCGTTGATATCGAATGGCACCTAATTCAACTGAGAATTGAGTTTCGATGATGTTCTGGATCATTTCCTCAAGGGCAACACGGAAATCAAAGTCTTCAAGGTTTTGTGCCAATCTCAGCTTGACAAAATCACGGACTGTAATATTAACAGCAGCGTTCATAGGGGACTCCTTTTTGGTTTTTAGAGATTCTAATAAAGGAGTCTCTTTTTTTGTGGCAACAAATAAATATAAACATCTTTTTCTCCTTCTAAATTTACACCAACTTTTGGGACGTTACCTTGTTACCAGTATGCTGCCAGTATGCTTCTTAAATGCATACAGTGGTGTTTTTGAGGCAATCCAGATAATTTTCTGGAGCAATTTTGCCTGTGCGGCAGAGACATGAAATTTACTTAAAAAAAGGAAGGTTGTTCCTGCCTATACACGATCAGACATCTTAATGGGAGTAGAGAGACAATCATTTTTAAGGGACTGATTGTTTATAAATTATTCTGGAGAGTTGAGAATAAAATTCAGATGAAAAACGGGTGGATGCCAGTTATATTCTTTTCAGGCATCCCCCTGTTTTTTATATATTCGGGGCATGTTTCTAATAGATAAGTGATTAGATAAGTGAGACTTGCAGCGCTAACTGTACTCTGGAAGTGCGGCGAGAATTACGTGCAGTTATCAGTTGCAATCTATGTAATTATCCGCAGCAGTTTTTTCGTCGGGGATGGTTTGATAGCAGTCGTCATCTGCGCCGCACCTGTGAGTACACCAGCGCTGCACATGCACTTATTCGCAGAAAATATTTTAATTCCTGGAGGATGCGTGATATTCTTTTGAGTTGACAGTAAATTGCCAAAACATTTTAAATGAATTACATTCATTTAATAAAAGGTGTATTTATGAGAGGGGTTAAGTTAATTTTTGTATTTGTGGTCATAATAGTCTTTTTTCAGTTAACAGCAGCTGCAGGTGAAGAGCTTGCGGGAATGTTGATGAAGCTTGAAGAGCAGTCTGGTTCTGATCCAGCAATGGCTTTGGAAACCGGGGAAAAAGCGCTGGCAATAGCCAGAGAAGAGAAAGACACAGCCTCTGAATCGAAAATATTCCGGTTAATCGCAGACAGCTATTATTACCTGAATGATTTGAAATCGGCATTGAACTGGTATGAACAGGCAGCGGATCTGGTGAAGGAACTGGAAGGGGATTCATCACCTGCTTATGGAATGCGGCTGGGAGATGTTGCTTACTGTCAGGATTTATTGATGCAATATGAACAGGCAGAAATCACCTATCAGTCAGCATTGAAAATTGCCAAAAAGCTGGATGATAAACCGGAAGAAATCACCATACTAAATAATCTGGGGATAAATTATTATAAACAGGCACGTTATGATAAGGCAATGGAATATTTACAAGACGCACTTCAGGCGGAAGAAACTTATGGTAATGAGGAAGATATATCAACTGTGTTAAACAGCATTGGCATGGTTTATGAAGCCTGGAATGAGGAAGAGAAAGCTATTGGGTACTATCAGCGAGCATTGGCAATTGACCGGAAATATGGTGATCTTTCCAAAATTGCTGTAAGGTTGAATAATCTGGGATATATTTATCGTGATATGGAAGATTATGATCAGGCACTTGCTTATTTACTGGAAGCACTGGAAATTGAGCGTGAGATAGGAAATCCGCATCGGATAATGAACAGGATCAGTAATATAACTTCCTTATACATAGCGCTGGAGCAGTATGATCTTACCCGAGCCTATCTGGAGGAAACAGCAGAATATCTTCAGCAGTATAATAATATTCAGATAAAAGCAACTTATTATGAGAATTATGGTAATTATTATTTTAACAGAAAAGAGTACGGCAAGGCGGTAGAATATCATTTACAGGCATTAGAGCTGGCAGAGGACAACAATCTGGAGTCATTACGATTTTCTTCTTATTCAGATCTGGCTGCGGTTTACAGCGAAAAAGGTGATTTTGAGTCTGCACTATATTATAGAAACAGTTTTATGGGAATGCAGGACAGTTTGTTCACTGAGGAGAAACATAAACAGATAGCAGAGCTGGAAATGAAGTATGAGACGGAGAAAAAGGAAAATGAGATAGAGTTTTTAAAGAAGAATGCGGAATTGCAGGAATTGCAGCTCAAAGCCCATAAGCGGTCACGCAATCTATTATTTCTCGTATTGATATTAGTGATATTGCTGGTGATCGTGATATCAATATCTCTGCGCCGTAAAGCAGAAGTACGTAGAATAAGGCAGGCACAGAAAGCGATGGAACAATCAAGGCTGGCTATCCTGGGTGAACTGGCAGCAGGAATAGTGCATGAGATCAATCAGCCTTTACAGAGTATATCATTTACATTGGAAAATTTGGGAGAAGCATTAAAAGAGGGTTATGCAGATCAGGAGTATATAGAGAAAAAATCTGGATTTATGAATGATGATATTGAGCGTATGCGCCGGATAACTGATCATATTCGCACTTTCTCACACAATCAGTCAGAGGAAAAACAGGAACTGATAGACCTTAATGAAAGCATTCATAATGCATTGCGTATGACCACTGCCCGTTTCAGTAAACATCAGATAAAGATAACAGTGGAACTAACTGATAATTTGCCCAGACTTCAGGGTAATCTTTATAGTTTTGAGCAGGTGATATTGATCTTACTATCCAATGCGCGAGATGCAGTGGAAGAGATGAATCAAAGAGGAATAAAGGGCTATCAAAAGAAAATCTGCGTAAGGTCTGAAGTGCGTGAGGATGGCGTAGTGGTGCAGGTAGCGGATAATGGTGGCGGGATAGCAGAAAATATACAGGGCAGTGTGATGAAACCATTTTATACCACCAAAGAAGCTGGTAAAGGAACAGGACTTGGTTTAGCCATAGCACGGGGAATTATTAATGAAATGCAGGGCAGTATTAATATAAATTCTGCAGTTGGCAAAGGTACAATAATAAATCTTAACTTTGCTAAAACGGGAGATTAAATATATGGATTTGCGAGTAGTGATTTTAGATGATGATAAACGCATCACGATGGAGCTGCAGGAATATTTGCAAAGACAGGGATATTGGGTGGAAACAGCAAATTCATTGGAACAGGGATTAGCACTGATCAGGAAAGAGAAGCCAGATATATTGTTTTTAGACGTGATGCTGGGTGATGCCAATGGACTGGAACTTCTGGAGAAACTGAAAAGTGAAATTGCAGAGCTGGAAGTGATCATGATAACGGGTCATGGAGATATGGACACCGTGATAGAAGCGATGCGACTGGGTGCAATAGACTTTCTTAAAAAGCCGTTTCGGCAGATGGATGCTAAGATAGCTATCAGCAGGACTAGAAAATTTATCAGGATTCAGCAGAAGCTGCAGGAATATGAAGAGCGTAATTCTTTGATATCGATGGAACTGGAAAATTCACTGGAGCGGGAATTCATTGGCGGGAGCAGGCAAATCAAAGAAGTTCTGGAAAACGCCATAAATGTTGCAGGATATGATGTAAACGTGCTGATAACAGGTGAAAGTGGTACCGGGAAAGAGATCGTTAGCCGCATAATCCATTATTCCAGTAACAGAAAGGGAGGGAGTTTCTTTCCTATAAACTGTTCAGCAGTACCAGAGACATTGATGGAGAGCATATTTTTTGGACATAAGAAGGGCTCATTTACTGGTGCGATAGATGATAGAAAAGGGGTTTTTGAGCTAGCAAGAGGGGGAACATTGTTTCTGGATGAGATTGCAGATATGCCGGTGGAGATGCAGAGCAAACTTTTGCGAGTGATAGAAGAGAAGAAATTTAGAAGAATAGGGACTGAGCATGATATTGATTCTGATGTGCGGATAGTGGCAGCTACTAATCATGATCTGGGCAGGAGTATTGAGGAAGGTAGTTTCAGGCTTGATCTTTATCATCGTTTAAATACCATAGTCATAGATATTCCCCCGCTGCGAGAAAGGCGGGAAGATATAAAACCTTTACTGGAGCATTTCATTAATAAATTCTGTGGTCAAAATGGCAGAGTAGTTCCCGAAATCAGCAAAGAAGCTCTGCAATTACTTAAAAGTTATGATTTTCCGGGTAATGTGCGGGAATTGAAAAACCTGACTGAAAGGGCATTGATACTCAGTAAAGATAAAGTTTTGGGTGCGAAGAGCTTTCCGGTTTGCAATAATGGTAATAAAGACAATTGCGTAGAAAATGAGACCTGGAATCTGGAAGATAAAGAGCGTGAAATGATACTGAGTGCTCTGCAAAAGACGGATGGCAATCAGACAAAAGCCGCAGAGATATTGGGAGTATCAAGACATACCTTGATCAGGCGACTGGAGAAATATCAAAAAGTGAACGGTGAATAGTGAAGAGTGAAGAGAGGAAGAAGGGGAAAGTGAGAAGGGTGTTAGTCGTTAGTCGTGGATTGTAGCAAGATGGGACATTGTAGCAGATTGCTACAAAAAATTTGCTACAACTGGGGGAATATTGAGGAAGAGGAAAATAATACAGAGGACACTTAATTTAAAGATAACTTGAATAATTAAATATAGATACTGATTTTATAGTAAATTTTGGAAGAGAAATATCACCATGTGGAACTCGGACTGCTTATAGTAAAAGTAATGAAACCGAGGTATATGATATGAAAAGCATACTTGTCTTAGATGATGACAGCAGGATTTGTGATGAACTGGCAGAATATCTTTTGCACAGGAATTACGATGTATTTACAGCAGGGAAACCATCACTTGCACGCGAGATGCTTACGGAAAAGGATATAGGTTTAGTGTTTCTGGATATCAATTTGCCGGAAATGAATGGGATCAGCTTCTTAAAAGAAATCAAGCAGAAATATCCCCTAACTAAGGTAGTGATGATTTCGAGTAATGTTAGTGACAGGATAAAAAAAGATGCATTGGAGAGAGGCGCAGAGAGCTTCTTTTCCAAACCAATCCATTTCTATCAAATTCAAGAAGAAATAAATAGAATAAATAAAACAAACTGGAGGGAGTTATGAAAAACTCTATGATTTTTTTGGTTTTACTTTTTGTGGTATCGGCATTGTTTTCTAATAATGATATAGTGCCAGCGAATGTAATTGAAGACATAGCAATGAGGAATGCCGAAGCTCTTTGGGGGGAAGTAACCAAAGGTGACGTGATTCCGTATTATTACAGTGATGAAGAAATTGTGGCTTATCGATACAATTTCTTTAAAGGGGATAAATTTCCTGATGAACCTGATATCTCAGCGAATGAGGGATTTTGCTCGATGCTTTTGAGTGCACGCAGAGATATGCCAGTGATACTGCAACACTCTGAATCTCTTTCCCATGAGTATTTACTTGGTGATAAATTACGGTCTTTGGCAGAAGAAGAGATAGGAAAAGGTTATACTCTGGAAAAAACATACTATCTGACAACTGCTAATGTGTGGTATTGTGTGAGTAACAATGGAGAAAGAAAATATATTAGAGTATTACCTCCAGCAAAAGTAGTAGAAGAAGGGGATTTTATTGAGTTTGCAGAAAGTATTGATTTTTTTTGTGATAGAGAAGATTATAGTGCTGAATGGTCAGCATTTGAGAGTGGTGAGCGGGAATTAACCAGAAGTCAGGTATGTCTTGTAAATCATGAATACATGCCATTTTATCCCTGGCATTATGGCTGTGGACCTACGGCAGCAGCAATGCTTCTTGGCTGGTATGATTATAACTCCATTAATACTGTGCAAAATTACTCTAAACTTGTGGATTGGGTTTTTGCAGAAGTCGATGGAGCATCTATTGATTATCACGTGCCAAACACATCATGGGAACTGAAAGAAGATATGGAAACAGACGATATTGGAGGAACATTTTGTAGAAACATGGTGTCAGGGACATTGGCAGTAACAAATGATCGGAATAATTATGAATTTACCGGGTCAAGATATCAAGATCATGAGCCGAACTGGTATTTTGATCGTGTACGTGACTATGTGCAAGATGGATTTCCTATGATGCTTTGGATCAATGAGAATCATTTCGTCACAGCTATGGGATACAATGAAACCGATAATACAGTAGGTGTACATGACCCCAATTCTTCGGTTATTGAGTGGTATGATGAATCGATAATTGGAGAAGCTTATACAATAATTCCCGGAGGAGGGTATGGCAATGCCATAAATCTTTCATATCCCCATGGAGATTTGCGTTATTATCAGTCTGGAGCAGGAGATTCAGGAGAGGTATATGCCGGTACTGATATATGCGAAATCAGTTGGCAGGGTGATACACCAGCAGGTCAAAATCAAACAGTAAGCATTCTTTATGCAACAGACAGTGAAGTTAATACTGCGAATTATATTGTGAATAATATCCCTGATATTGGTCATCACATCTGGACAGTGCCAAATTATATAGATTCGGAGAAATGCAGGATCTGGGTTCGGCTCTATGATCAGAACGGGACATTGATAGGAGCTGATGGCAGTTATGGAGATTTTACCATTATTCCAGGTGGCAGTTTAGGGGAACTTCCTGAAGACCTGGGGATACTCACGGAGACTGACCCGGATTTCTTCATGCTTGATCATCCAACCAATAACTGGGGCATAGCAGGAGTACGGTCAAACGACATATATGATAACTGGGGAATCAGGCTATATAGTGATACCTCTTTCTCGCAGGAGACTGTGTGCTCAGAGGATTATTTTAGAAACGTAAATTTCATAGCCATTGATGGAAATCACACAGCATCTTATGACATGGGAGTGAGAGTGGGGCATTATGATGATGAAACAACTTCCAGTAATGCACGAGTAGAGAAAGAGGGCGGTGCCGGAGAGAATCTGGTTAGCGGATTAAATCCGGTGGAAAGCTGGCAATCAACGGACGTTGTTCAAATCTGGGATACATATTTGAATCCGGGAGTATATTCCATCTCGCTTGATATTCTCTCGGGATCTGCTGATTTGAACATAGGATTTTTTTCATCACAAAACAGTGACTATTTTCAGTCAATAGGAGACATGGTCACCTGGGGTGCCAGTAATGGAGCAGGAGAAGATGAATCAATTTCAGTAACAATTACGGATACTGATTATTATGGGGTATGTGTATGGTCAGAGAATGATAATTCCTGCACTTACCGGATAAATATAGAAGGACCAGGAGTATGGAGTGGAGCAGTTAGCACATACTGGTATGAGGAAGGAAACTGGGTAAACGGAATTGTACCTGATGAGGATACTGATGTTTTGATCCCTGAAGGTGCAGCAAATTATCCAGTGATAGGTTATTTTGATACCAACCAATGCAGAAACCTGACTGTTGCTGAAGGTGCAAGTTTAACGATTGGAAACCGATCTTTAGCAGTATATGGGTCAGCAAATATACATGGTGAAGTTCATTTAGCAAGTGATGGTCCTCAGGCAAGATTACAATTATTCGGAAATGTTCACTGGTATGGGACATCCCATCTCTACGATACTGCCGGGGGGCAAATAAACATACAAGGTAGCTGGTATGCTGATGCGGGTGCAGAGGTTACTTTAAATTACAGTGAGGTTATGTTTCTGGGATCAGAAGATGCATTGATTCGAATAAATGCAGAGAATCATGTGTTTTATGAGCTGATTATCTATAAACAGAATGACCATGAAGTTGTATTCAGCTCCGAATCTGATCAAGAGCTGGAAGTAATATTTCATTTTTATGTATATCCAGGTGCTGAATTTAGAGTACTTACCGAAGCTGCTGTCATGGTGCATGGCACTTTTTCAGTCAATGAAAACGCAAAAGTCACCTTTGAAGAAGGCACGCTGAATTTTGTCGATGCAAGTGCCTTTACCCCTGGAATAACCAGTATATATAAGGATATTAACATAGTTAGTGGTGCAGATATGGGTATGTACGGTGATATCGAATTAGAGTCACTGGTTATTGACGGTTCATTAAGTGCAGAAGATATTGAGATAATTGTTTCTGGGGACTGGATCAGAGAATCCGGTACATTTGCAGGTACTAATACTACAGTAATTTTTAACGGTGAAAATAACAATCAGTATGTGAATGAGACAAATTTCAATACGGTTATACTTGATAAAGACTTTGGTGGAGAACTGATTGTATCCAATAACAACGAATTTGTCTGTCAAAGCTTGGAATTTGATTTAGGAACAGTGAGGGTAAATGGAGGAAGTTTTATTGCAGAAGACCTGGCAGATCCTCGTGTGCTGGGTAATTATATACTCGAAAGCGGAACGATAGATTTGCATCAGGGAACCACCAGTTTTGAATATGTGGATCTGGATGCGAATATCTGGATATATGAAGGAGAATTCAATATTCATGGAGGTTATCCCTGGCCCAGTGAATGGGCAACTTCCAGAAATATAACCGTTTACATGGAAGATGGAGTGCTTGATTTCAAGGATAATGGAATATTGATCTCAGAAACGGGTCATGAGCTTAATGATATCATCACTGGCGGAATTATCAGAACCAGTGGAGATTTTAAAGTGGAGAATGACAGTTTCAGTCCCACCGGTGGTCAGATTGAGCTATATGGCGGAGGAACGGCTTATTGTTACAATAATTCCGGGAGCAGCTTTCGCAATGTGCGTGTAAATAAAGGATCAGGCACACGTGAAGAGGAAGAAAGAGACCGTTTAAACAGAGTGATATTTAATTATGATACTACAATTGATGGTGACCTGGTGGTGGAACACGGGTTTATCCAGATCAATGATATCACTTTGTCAATTGGTGATGATCTTTTATTTTATGGTGGCTTAAATATGGATAGTGAAGATGATATAATAAATGTGGCAGATGACGTTACCTGGTTTAATGGTTCAGGGGCTTATGTAACTGATGGAGAATTTCATGTGGGTGGCAATTGGACGTTTTATAATGGGATAGATTGCGAGTTTGAACCTTGTAATGTGGTATATTTTGATGGAGGTATTCCCGCGTATATTTATTCATATTCTACTGAAGCCTGCTTTGGAGATGTAAAGATAGACAAAACTAACTGTCAAGTTTCAATACATGACTATAATAATAACACAGTTCAAATTTCAGGAGATCTGGAAGTGTTATCAGATAACACTTTTGATGTATATGGAAACGAATTGACAGTGGATGGGATGATAGACTTGTATACCGATTCAGCTCTTACAATTGATACTGGAGGAGAACTAAATGTAAGCAATCTGGTTATGCAGGGAAATCTGTATATGTATGCGGGAACAGTTACCGTAATCGATAATTTTCATCAGTATTCCTCTGGTCATATAGCGATATGGGAAGGTGATTTGATATTAGATATGCCCTATGAAGGCAGCCATGAATCTATTAACGGGTATTTAGTTATATACGAGGGAAATATGCAGGTGACCAATAATGGAATTCAGTTTGGGGAAGATGCTGATTTCACACAGAGTCATGGAACAATGAAAATTGGCTGGGGATTTCGAGCACTATATACGGAAACTGTTGAACTGAATGGAGGCAGTATAGAATTCATAGGTAGTATGAATTCCCAGATCAATTTAGCTGATGATGTTTCTTTTAATGACGTTATTATCAATAAATCAGGGACTACCGGGAATTGCACTATGCAGTCAGAACTGCAGATCAATGGTGATCTAACGTTAAATGATGGACGATTGACAACAGGAGATTTTGATCTTGATGTGGTTGGTTCAGTTTATATAGGAGAAGAAGGAAGACTTACCGCAGGAAACAATGATATCCAGGTAGGAGGAGACTGGACAAATGAACATGGTATTGATGGATTTGATGAATCCACGAGTACTGTCAGGTTTTTAGGAGATATCCCCGCAGTTATCAATAGCGATGAGACCTTTTATGATCTGGAAGTTTTTAAGCAGACCGGGCAGAATTATTACTTGGAGCTTGCCGAAGGGAAATCTGTGCATGCTTTAAGAGATTTACTAATCTATGATGGTACATTTATGCTGCATACTGATTGTTTGCTGGATGTTGACAGAGACATTACCATTGGTGGTGTTGGAGGACTTAATTGTTACTTTCTGGATGAGAATATTACAATCCACGTGGGTGATAATTTTCTCGATTTAAACGTTGAGGTAAACATTATGGACGGTTTTATTGCGGGGCAGTCACTTGTGGTCTTTGATGGTGTAGCTAATCAGACTGTGCAAACATACAAGGAAGATTTTGATTTTAATGACGTCATTATAAATTGTTCTGGAGAATATGTGTCAATTAATGATAACATCAATGTTTTGGGTGACCTACAAGTAATGGATGGGGAATGGCATAATGGCGGAGGTGAGCTCACCCATTATTTTCATGGAGATGTGATTTTATGTGAAGATGGCTGGTGGGATTATGAGACTACTGTGGTATTTTATGGACCGAATGAGGCTGCTTATGATGATTTCGGTGGCGGAGTTACTTTCAATAATGTGATTATAGATAAAAATCCTGAGGGAGATAGAAATATCAGCAGAGATAACAATGCTTTAACTCTGGCATCAGATCTTATTTTGCTTCAGGGAGGAGATTTAACGATTGAAAGTGGAACTTTGATCTGTGAAGGTAATGAAATTAACTGCACAGGAGATGTGACTATCAATGATGGAACACTTTATCTGGAAAGCGATTCCGAACTACGGGTGGGTAATGAATGTGCCCTGGATGTAAATGCCGGAGGTTCGCTTATATGCATGGGAACTGAGGAATATCCCGTGGAAATCACCAGTTATGATGCAGGAAATTATCATGAGTTAAATATCAACACAGATGGCACAATTGCTGCTGAATATACTACTTTCAAATACATGTCAGCAGATGGAGTATATGTGACTATTGACGGTATTGTTGAAGAGGATCATGCTTTCAATCATTGTATTTTCAGAGATGGAATTGAGAATGGCTCTCTTTTCAAAATCCGCAATGATCAGGAACTTACTTGTTATGATGCAGCATTTCCTGAAAATACCTGGGGAAGCTCCTACAACGTACACCGAAACATGAATGCTGGCAACCTGGAATTTATCAATGCCAGTGGGGCTTTTTCTGGAGAAAGTTATGATTATGACCCTTATAATCGTGTTGACTGGATTATCATGACTCCTCCTGAGATAACTGTTTATGCTGATGATCCCATGGATTATGGTGAGATTATTGTTGGAGAAATGGGTTCAATTGGTATTGATATTGAAAATACGGGAACAATGGATCTGACAGGAACGATAACAACTCCCGAAGGATATACTGTATCATTTTGGGCAAGAGATGGGGAAGAAATATTAAACCGAAATGCTCTTGCTTTCACCGTGGAAGGTGAAGGCCTTCATTCTTATCGGGTAGATTTTGAGCCGACGGAATTGATGACTTATGCCGGAGAGATAGTGATTGAGCATAATGCAGACAGCGATACTGAGATTGTGAATGTCACCGGTATCGGGATACCAATTCCACCGCCAGCCTGCGAAATCTGGAATGAGGAATTTGCCTTTGGAGATGTGGTCATCAATGAAAGCAGAACAGATTGGTTTAATATTTATAATTCCGGAGGATCAACTTTGGAAGGTTCTATTGCTGTGCCGGAAGGATATACCATTGATGAAGAAGTCTGGCGAAGTATAGATAACCCTGAAGAAGAACACCATCGTGAAACGATGAACACCCGCAATGTAATCGACCTGGAAATTGAACCTGGCTATATGGTAAATTTTACACTCGTATTTGAACCTGTAGAATTACAGGAATATAATGGTGTTTTAGCAATTAGTCACAATGCTCCTGGTGGTGAAACATTGATTGATATCACTGGAAGAGGTGTGGAAGCCATATTGAGTTTTGATCCTTATGTTTTAAGGAGCGTATTGACACCAGGAGAAACGGAAACCCAGGTTTTGACGCTGGGAAATGAAGGAAATCTGGACATTAATTACCTGGCTTATGTTGGGTATGAGAATGTTAACAATATTATAATAAATGAGGGATTTGAAGGTGATTTTCCGCCAACTGGCTGGAGTACAGTAACAAGCGGATGGGAGAACTGGTATCAGAGTGATTATGATGCTTTTAATGGAGATTACTGTGCGGAAGTATCTTCAATGGAAGAAGACGTCAGGATCACTACATCCTGGTTTACTGCAACTGAAGACTGTCTGCTGAGATACTGGAATAAAGGTAATGAAAATTACTGGGAAGAATGGATGACAGGTTCATTTCAGGTGGAAGTGACTACAAATGGCAGTGACTGGACAGTTTTATCAAGTATTTCCCAGGAATTTCTGCCTTATGATTGGGAAGCAAGAGGAATAGCATTAGGTGCTTATGCCGGGCAAAATATCAAAGTGTCATTTCATGTTTTGGACAATTCTATGGGAAGAGGAGCTAAGCTTGATGATGTGGTAATAACAGGTGAGGCAAATCCAACATATCAATGGATATCTTTAAATAATGCCAGTAATGTAACAGGTATCATACCTGCTGGAAATCCTGCAGAAGAAATTCAGGTTACCTTCAATTCGGCGGGACTTGTAGATAGTGATTATTATGCTGATGTATATCTTTTAAGCAATGATACTTCTGACCCAATGATGAATATTTCAGTGGCTTTCAATGTGGGAGTATATGATATGACGGTTACTCCTGGCAGTCTGGATTTCGGTGAAATAGAAGCAGGGACGACTTTTACACAGCAATTTACTCTTTTGAACAGTGGAACTCTGGAGCTGGATGGAGTGATAACTATGCCATTGGGTTACTCAGTGGAAGAGCCAATGCCTGGGATGAGAAATGATGTACTGGAATATCATCTTTTCCAGGGTAACAGTTTCACCTATAATGCTATATTTGCTCCTGAGACTCATGGGAATTTTGATGGGGATATTAGCATCAGCAACGTCTGGAATGATGCAGTGGAACTTTTGCCAGTAACAGGTACAGGTCTGGCACCGGAAATGGAGTATTCTGGAGATATGCTGTTTATTGAGCAGCAACCGGGAAATACTACTACCAGTACTTTGACACTTTCAAATAATGGTAATGATGATCTGGAATATTCAGCAAGTGTTGATTATATGCGAGATAATCGGGATGTATTAGTTTCTGAAGGTTTTGAAAATGAATTTCCGCCTATGGATTGGTACACTGAAGACCTGGCAATGATGGGTGATTGGTGGCAGGACATGATGTATCCTCACAGTGGCACTTATGCTGCTGTTGCTGATCCTTATATGATGGAGGATGCCAGACTGGTTAGCCCAATGTTTACTGCTACTGCTGATTGCCAGTTATCATATTTCATCAGAACATATAATCAACCTGATGCAGGAGGCAACTTTGGCATAGAAGTCTCGACCGATGGCATGACCTGGACATTTCTGGATGAATTTGATCTGAGTACTCTTACTATGACGTATCAGCAGCGCACTCTTTCGCTGGCTGATTATGCAGGTTCCAATATTCAAGTTGCCTTCCGGCTTTATGACAATATTGATTATTTTTGTGCCGGTGCACTTGTTGATGATGTTGAGATTACCGGAAGTCCAGTGGCTCTTGATGAATGGCTTACGCTGAATGGTGAAGAGAGTGTTTCCGGAATTATTGAGCCCGGAAATAGTGAAGATATTTTGGTTGGATTTGATGCTGAAGATTTGCCGGAAGGCTGGTATATGGCAGAAATCGTGATTGATAGTAATGACCCCATGATGCCGCAGCAATGGATAATGGTAGAAATGAATGTGGGATATCCTCATATCAGCGTCTATCCCGATTCTCTTGATTTCTGGGATACTGTTATTGGAGAAGAAACCTGGCAAAGCTTCAGTATTGAAAACATGGGTTCGCTGACTTTGACTGGTGATATTAACATACCTGAGGGATTTACAGTTCTATTAGATACTCTGAACATTTTTAGAGAAGGTGAAGACAGCAGAGCAACTCGTACAACTTATCCCATTGAGATTGATCCCTGGATGAACCAGAATTACTATGTGATCTTTGCTCCTGAAGCAGTACAAAGCTATGGTGGTGAACTTGTTATCACCCATAATGCTCCAGAAGATGAAATTCATATTCCCTTAGCAGGACAGGGATGTAGTGCACCTGAGGTAAGTACTGCGGAAATCACAGAAATAACTGAATACTCAGCGCTTGGTGGTGGAGTAGTTATTCATGATGGAAATAATACTGTAGATACTCGCGGGATATGCTGGAATGAAGCCGGAAATCCGACAATAGATATGGACATGTTTACCGAAGATGGTGAAGGATTGGGAGAATTTGTCAGTGAGATGCAAACTTTAATGCCTGGTACTACATACTATGTAAGGGCTTATGCCACTAATTTCTATGGCTGCGGGTATGGAGAGGAAGTAAGCTTTGTTACCATTGGTGCTATAATGAATATCTCGGTTGAAAACCTGCCTGATTTTGGCAATGTGGGAATGGGATCCTTTTCGGTAGAGGCATCATACACTGTTTCTGGCACCAATATGTCTGATGATATTATGATCATTGCACCCATGGGTTTCCAGGTGGCAATCGAGGATAGCCGTATTCTGGTATATTCTGATATGCTTAATATTGAGCAGATGAATGGTGAAGTTCCTGAAACTACGGTTTATGTGCGCTTCTGCCCTGATATGATAGCTGAATATGATGACTACATTATGCACTTTACCATGAATTCTCAGGAAAAGTTTGTTCAGGTAACGGGTAATGGTGTAATTCCGCCAACTTTGAATCTTTCTGTAACGGAACTCCCTGATTTTGGAGTTATCCAGACAGGTATGGCGTCTGCTTCTGCAATGTATTCAGTTTCGGGTATTGACCTGCTTGGAGACGTGGTTATCACGGCACCTGCTGGCTTTGAAATATCTCTTACTCCCGAAAGAGGATTGCAGACTCGCGCCGGGAGAAGCAGAAACAGAACATTTAGCAATGAATTGATCCTTGTGCCCGAAAATGGTATGTTAGAAGATATGATCTATGTACATTTCCTGCCTCAAGAGCCTGGGGTATATATGAATTACATTGTCCATGAACCGGCATTTGGTGAACCTGAATTTCTATTTGTGAGTGGAACCGGGATCTGCTTTCCTGAGGTGGAAACAGCTTTTGTTACTGGTATAGATTATATTTCAGCAAATGGTGGTGGAGAAGTAATTTCAGATGGAAATCTGGACGTGACTGCCAGGGGAATTTGCTGGAGCACAGACTCTGAACCGGACCTGGAAGACCAGATTACAGTCGATGGTGAAGGCGTTGGCTCATTCACAAGTTTCATGGGAAATCTTACTGAAGGAACCAGCTACTATGTTCGCGCTTATGCTACTAACTCCCTGGGAACTGCCTATGGCAATCAGACGATATTCACTACACTTTCACCACCTGAAATTGAATTGCCGGAAAGCTTTAGTTTTGCAGAAGATGAAGAACTGGAAATTGACTTCGAGATGTATCTTAATGATGATGATTATGACCAGTTGTATCTCACTGTGAGTGGAGGAGTAAACATAAGTGTTGATATTGAAGGATTTATGGTTACTTTTACCGCTTCAGAAAACTGGAATGGCAGCGAAATACTTACATTTATTGTTAGCGATAATGTTACCAGAGCAATAGCTGTGGATGATGTGGAAATTATCGTAACTTCTGTCAATGATGCTCCGGCAGCAGATGCAGGTGGACCTTACAGTGGTGAAGCAGATGCCGGGGGTACATGTGAGATAATGCTCAATGGAACCGGATCTTATGATATTGATGGTGATATCGCAACTTGGCAATGGATCTGGAGTGGTAATGAAGCTACCGGCTCTGAACCTTTGGCAGTATTCCCCATCGGAAACACAGAAGTTGTACTGACAGTTACAGACAATGAAGGGCTTTCAGATACAGATACAACCCAGGTTATAGTAACTGGTTATGAAAACATTCCTCCTGTAGCTGTGATGGATTCCTATTATCTGATGGAAGATGAAAGTGTTTCCGGCAATGTATTGGATAATGATTATGACATTGATGAATATCCCTTGCCCTTGACGGCAGAATTACTTACAGGTATAGAACATGGTAATCTGGAATTATTGCTTGATGGCAACTTCAGTTATCAGCCTGATGCAAACTGGAATGGCTGGGAAGCATTCAGCTACCGCATTTTTGATGGTGCTGCATATAGTGAGTCTGTAAATGTTGATCTGTTTGTAAGCCCTGTTAATGATGTTCCTGTGATTGATTTACCGGAGAGTTTTACAATTTTGGAAGATGGCTTCCTGGAAGTGGATTTCAGCTTGTACATTGATGATGTGGACGGAGATGTAATTCTTCTCACATTCCCAGAACCTGATAATTTCTCAGCCATTCAGGAAGGTTTATTTATCTACTTTGAACCCGATGAAAACTGGCATGGTTCAGAAACTATCACTTTCACTGTAAATGACGGACAAAGCCGAGTAACAGCTTCTGATGAAATGACTATTATTGTGACTTCTGTGAATGATGATCCCATAGCAGATGCTGGAGGTCCTTATGAAGGTATTATGTATATTCCTGACACTTGTGAAATAACTCTTGATGGTTCAGGCTCCTATGATCCTGATGATGATATTGTTCAGTGGCTCTGGAGCTGGGAAAGCAATGAAGTTAGTGGAGAAATTGTTACAGGTGATTTCTACCTGGGTTCCACTGAAGTAATGCTGACGGTTACAGATAGTGAAGGTGCCAGTCATTATGATCTGGCAGAAGTATTTATCACTGAATACCAGAATATTGCCCCTGTAGCAATTGCAGATGAATATTACCCCTGGGAAGATAGTGAGGTTACTGATAACGTGATGATCAATGATTATGACATTGATGAGCTGCCTTTGCCATTGATCGCAGAACTGGTTGATACTGTATCTCATGGAACATTGGAATTTATGGAAAATGGTGAATTTACTTATCAGCCTGATCCTGATTATGATGAATGGGACACCTTTAGTTACCGGATTTTTGATGGTGTAGATTATAGCGAAACTGTTAATGCAGATTTCTTTATTAGTTCGGTAAATGATGCTCCGACAATTGATCTGCCCGAAAGTTTAACAATCCTGGAAGATGGATTTCTTGAAATAGACTTCAGCCAGTATATAGAAGATGTTGATAGCGATGTCATCCTTTTCACTTTCTCAGTTCCAGTGAATATGGATATTTTGGAAAATGATCTCCTGATGTATTTTGAACCTGATGAAAACTGGCATGGCTCTGAAGTAATTACTTTCACGGTTGATGATCAGCAGGGACGAATGACAGCTTCTGATGAAGTGGAGATCATAGTAACCTCAGTTAATGATCTGCCGATTGCTGATGCCGGTGATGAATATAGCGGTCAGGCAGATATTACTGGATTCTGTGAGATAATGCTCAATGGAAGTGGATCTTATGATATTGATGGCGAGATAGTTTCCTGGGAATGGAACTGGGATGGTGGAAATGCTGAAGGTGAAGAAGTTTTAGCAGAATTTCCGGTTGGAACAACGGAAGTAACACTCACAGTCACTGATAATGAAACTGGTATTGATACAGATATTGCCCAGGTGATTATCAGCAGTTATGATAACATGGCACCAGTAGCCATTGCAGATGAATATACACTCAATGAGGATGCGGAGTTATCAGATAATGTAATGACTAATGATTTTGATCCTGATGAAAGTCCACTGGCTTTGATCGCAGAGCTGGTATCTGACGTTAGCAATGGTACATTAGATTTTGCTGATAACGGTGATTTCACTTATCTACCGGATCTTAACTGGAATGGCACAGATGCTTTCGATTATAGAGTTTATGATGGAGAAGCTTACAGTGAAACAGTTATAGTGACTTTGATCGTTAATCCAGTAAATGATCTACCGATTGTAGATGCTGGAGAAGAATACTCAGGTCAGGCAGATGTAACTGGATTCTGCCAGATAATGCTCAATGGAGAAGCATCTTATGATATTGATGGTGTGATCATATCCTGGGATTGGAGCTGGAATGGTGGTTCAGGATCAGGAGAGATGCTACAGGCAACATTCCCAACCGGAGAAACTATTGTAGAACTCACTGTAACCGATAACGAAGGCGGAATTGGAATGGATACTACCATCGTGAACATTACAGAATATGAAAATATACCACCGGTGGCATTTCCGAAATTTTTCGAAGGTGATGAAGATACAACAATAATGGATTCTGTGCTGGCGTATGGTTATGATTATGATCCTGATGAATATCCTGAGGCATTAACTGCAGAGTTAGTCACCAATGTAACTCATGGTATTCTGGAATTTAACGATGATGGGACCTTCAGTTACGTTCCCGAAGAGAACTGGAATGGTGATGATATGTTCACTTATCGTGCCTATGACGGCATGTCGTTTAGTGAAGAGACTGGAATATTCTTGACGGTTATCCCTGTTAATGATTCACCCGTAATGTTACAGCAACCTGACGATTTATATCTGCTTGAAGATTTTGAACCTTATATGCTCAACCTGGAAGTGTACTATGAAGATATTGAGGGAGACGAATTATTTTTCTATTTAGACTATAATGAGGAAGCAATTAACATCGTTGAGCAGAGAAGCGGCGTGTTTGAGATTGTGTCTGTGCAGAACTGGTATGGAGAGAGCTATATTTTGATCGAAGTAACTGACGGCGACTATTGGCTGATGACATATATTATGGTTTATGTTGAATCAGTGAATGATGCCCCCACAATTGAATTGCCGGAGAGTTTCACTTTTACAGAAGACGGCATGTTGGAAGTTGATTTTGTAAACTATGTGAACGATGTGGACGCAGCGGACATAGAGGATTTAGTGCTTTCAGTATCAGAAGAAGCAAACCTAATCGTTGAAATAAATGGTTTAAATGTTACTTTTACAGCCGACGCGAACTGGTTTGGCAATGAGACACTCACCTTTACTATTGATGATCAGCAGAGTAGAGCAACAGCTTCTGATGATGTGGAAATCATTGTTACCCCAGTAAATGATCTACCTATAGCGGATGCAGGGGAAGGATATTCCGGTCAGGCAGATGTATCTGGATTCTGTGAAATCATTCTCAATGGAAGCGGATCTTATGATATTGATGGTGAGATCGTAAGCTGGCAATGGACGTGGGAAGGTGGTAATACCACAGGTGAAGAAGTTTTAGCAGAATTTCCTGCAGGAACAACGGAAGTAACACTCACAGTCACTGATAATGAAGCAGGTGTTGCTACGGATATTGCCCAGATTATCGTCAGCGGTTATGATAACCTGGCACCAGTAGCAGTGTCAGATGAATATGCACTCAATGAAGATGCTGGTCTTTCAGATAATGTAATGACTAATGATTATGACCCTGATGAAAGTCCACTGGCTTTGATCCCAGAACTGGTATCTGACGTCAGCAATGGCGCATTAGATTTTGCTGATAACGGTGATTTCACTTATCTGCCGGATCTTAACTGGAATGGCACAGATGCTTTCTCATATAGAGTTTATGATGGAGAAGATTACAGCGATACAGTTATTGTGACATTGATAGTTAACCCTGTCAATGATGCGCCTGAGATAACAGCCTATATTCCGGTAGATCTAGGTCTTTTTGTTACAATAGAATCCTCTGCCTCGACTGCAAATGTAGCTTTTGCATTAACAGTAGAAGATGTTGATAATGAAACTTTGACTTATAACTGGTATATTAATGATGATCTGGAAAGCAGTTCATCACTAAATGCATTTGACTATGATTTTGGTGTGGGCAATTATATTGTAACCGGAGAAGTTACCGATTCCGAATTTTTTGACACTGTAACCTGGAATATATTCGTTTACAGTTCTATGGGTGATCTGGAAGATGCTGAAATCGCAGTTAATAACTTAATCTTAGATCCGGAGGATCCGGAACCTGCGATAGTCTCAACATCTCCACTGGTATTAGCCTGGAATGTCACAAGCTATAATTTTGCTTTGAGTTTTGACAATAATGTAATAGCTTATGACGGTCATTCCGTGGTAGGTACATTATCAGAAAATGCAACAATTTTGATTACTGATAATGGAGATAACATAGACGTGGAAGCTACATCAGTCTCAGTCCTGGAAGGTGGCGGGGCATTGATAGAATTCTATTTTTCTCCAATTGCCACAGGTTTCAGTAACCTTGAGATTACGGATTTCAATTATAATGAAACTTATATTATGAATATCACAAATGGCAGCGTCACAGTAGGTAATTATCCGCCAGAATTAATCCTGCCTCTTTATGATTATAACAAACTGGAGGATTTTGTTGATTTTGAGATTGATTTAAGTGACCATTTTACCGACCAGAATGATGATGTACTGGACTACTCTGCAGAATATGAAAGCGGAGAAATAGGTGTCAGTATTAATGGAGAAATATTAACAATTTCTTCAGTATCAAATTGGTTTGGTATCGCAGAATTTACCATAATTGCAACCGATAGTCAAGGGGCATTTTGCTTCGATACGGCTGTAGTTAACATATCTCCGGTTAATGATGCACCAACTATTGAGCTGCCGGATAGCTTTACCTTTGTTGAAGATGGTTCACTGGAAGTAGATTTTGCGAACTATGTGAACGATGTGGACAATGTGGACTTAATGCTTATGGTAACTGGTGAAGAGCATATTAATGTAGACATTTCTGATCTTATAGTAACATTTACTTCTGAAGCTGGATGGAGTGGCTCAGAAGTCCTCATTTTCACGATTGATGATAATCAAGCCAGATCAACGGATTTTGATGATGTAGAGATCATTGTCACTCCTGGAACAGGAATTACGTTGAGCAAAGATTTGATCCCTGGCTGGAACTGGTTATCTCTTAATATCGCAGGTGATGACATGTCAGTCAATAACGTTTTGAGTACTCTGGGTAATAATGCTGCTTCCATCAAGAGTCAAACCCAAAGTGCGATTTATTATGACGGCATGGGCTGGTTTGGCTCGCTAACAGAGATCAATAATTTCACTTTCTATAAACTGAATGCTCTTAATAATGTCACCTGGGAATATACAGGGTTACCTGTTGACCCACAGTCAATGATCTATAGTCTGACCACGGGCTGGAACTGGATTTCCTATGCTCCTCAAACTCCGGAAGATATCAATTTTGCACTTGCAGCCTTGGATAATGCCGGTATTAGTATCAAAAGTCAAACCCAAAGCTCAATATATTATGAAGGTATGGGCTGGTTTGGAAGTCTCACTCAATTGCAGCCATTAGGTGGCTACATGCTGAATGCCAATACGGGTATTGAGTTCAGCTATCCTCAACCGGTTGCCCGTCATGATAATTTCACCCTCAATCAGGATGAAAGCTCCAGAGACTTTGATCTGTATTCCTATGAATTCAATGGCACAATGGTGTTATCCTCAGATGATCCACTACCCGAGAATTCCAGCATTGCAGCTTTCGTTGATGGTGAAAAACGCAGTATTTGCAAGTTACTTGATTATTCCTCTATCTTTGGCAAATGCTATTATTCTCTTATGCTCTATAGTAACTATTTCTATGAAGATGACTTTGAGTTATATTATCAGGAATCAGAAAACAACCAATTGCAGCCAATCGATTACAGGTTCAGCTTTCAGGCAGATATGACCTGCGGTGATTATTTATCACCAGTTATGATCAATCTTCCCTTAGGAAATAGTGATCCTCTGCCTGCCAGTAATCTGCTTACTGTCTATCCCAATCCTTTCAATCCGGAAACCAATATTCACTTTGAATTAGCAGAGCCAGGCACTGCCTTAATAGAAATCTATAATGTGAAAGGTCAGAAACTGGAAACTCTACTTAATTGTGAACTTCCTGCTGGAAAACACTCACTCATCTGGAATCCTCAAAATCAGAGCAGCGGTATTTATCTCCTCAATTTCAAAACATCAGATACGATGCTGATCAGAAAACTAATATTGCTGAAATAAAGAAAACTTCAACTTGCTATATACTGATAAAGGTGGCTGCCTGCAGCCACCTTTATTAGTTTAAAAGAATTTAGCTAGTAGAGTAGAGACAGGCTTCAATTATTCTATCCACCTGTCCCCCTCGTCAAACCGTGCATGCGGTTTTCCCGCACACGGCTTACCGACAAAGTTCACTCCAAGCATTCACAGTTTCATCAGTCGAA
>JAVCDJ010000128.1 GCA_030765845.1 Candidatus Stygibacter australis | reverse complement strand
TGTGATCCCCATGGGTACTTCAACCAGACCAGTATTCTTAATATCACCAGTAAGAGCAAAAACCTTCGTTCCGCGACTGGTATCCATTCCCATACTGTAGAACCAATCAGCACCTTTCCTGAAGATAGTAGGCAGGTTTGCGAGTGTTTCTACATTATTCACGGTAGTAGGTTTTTCCCATACTCCCTGCACGCTGGGGAAGGGAGGTTTGGGAGTAGGCTGACCGCGTTTTCCTTCAATGGAAGCTATCAAGGCAGTTTCTTCACCACAAACAAATGCTCCGGCACCGGTACGAACTTCAGCATCAAAATCAAAACTGCTGTCAAAGATGTTCTTTCCCAGTAAACCATATTCATGAGCCTGGCTGATAGCCTGCCTGATGCGTTTGATAGCCAGGGGATATTCCGCTCTGATATAGAAATATCCTTTGGAAGCTCCAGTAGCATATGCGGCGATCATCATACCTTCCAGAATACGATGAGGATCACCTTCCATTAGACTTCTATCCATGAACGCTCCAGGATCGCCCTCATCTCCATTACATATTAAATATTTGTGGGTATTTTCCGCTTCAGAAGTAAGTTTCCACTTGAGCCAGGTAGGAAATCCACCACCACCACGACCGCGCAGACCGCTTTCTTTCACCAGTTGAATTGTATCTGCTGGAGTCATTTCAGTGAGGATTTTGCCAATAGCTTCATAGCCATTTACCGCAATATATTCATTAATACTGTCCGGATCGATGTGTCCGCAATTTTCCAGAGCCACTTTAACCTGTTTCTGATAGAATGGCAGGTCTTTTTTTGTTTCATATATATTTTCTTTGTCGTGAAGCATCAGTCTTTTTACAGGTCTTCCCTTTTTGAAATGTTCTTCCACGAGTTCCGGGATATCTTCTACAGTGAGTTTTTGATAAAAAACTCCTTCAGGATATACCAGCATGACTGGACCAGCATCACATGGTCCCATGCAGCCGGTTTCAATAATATTTATCTCTTCAGTGATGTCCTGTATAGCAATTTCTGAGATAAGTTTTTGTTTGATCTTGTGAGCTCCGGCACTTACGCAGCCAGAACCGCAACACAGTAAAACATCAATTCTTCTATATAACATATTATCCTCCTAATCCTTGGTTGTGACCACATAATCATTCACAATGTGGTTATTAACCAGATGCTCAATAATGATACGTCGGGCTTTTTCGGGGTTCAGATTTCCATAGGTAATGGTGGGTTTTCCTTCTTCAATAATATCTACAACAGGTTCGAGAGATGAAAGACCTTTTTCTCCGGTTTGAGAAACCAGGATATCTTTAAGGTTTCGAGCAGCGATTTCATCCAGAAATGATTTCATCACATCTCTGGCACCCATGGCAATCCCGGAAGTACCCATTCCAACCACAATCTTGTATTTGTAACTGGATGTGCGCATTTTTAGATCATTTTGAGCTTTTTGCCGGATTTGGCGCAATTCTTCCAAGGTTTTCATTAATTTTCCTCCATATCTGTATTTTTTATTCCTTCATTTAACATTTCATTAAGAAAAGTGATAACATCAGGATATGTTAGTGGTATATCATCTAATTCTTTTTTTACCAGAGCAGTTGAGAATTTAAATTCCAGAGCTTCACCATCAGCTTTTTGATTAATTAGATCTAGATGAATATCAGTATGCTCATGACCAAGTATGGAAGTGAGGATTGTATCTGATATACTGCCCAGAGGCATCCGGTCAATATGATCATAAGCAAATTCCGCAATAATAGTGGTTCCTTTGCCAATAATGCTTTCAATCCTGAAGCTTCCATCACAGCGTTCAGCATTCTCTTTGAAGAGAGGGATACCCAGTCCGATTTTTTTTACACGGTCCATTTTGGTAGTGTAAAAGGGATTCTGAGCAGCCTGCAGAGTTTCATAATCCATCCCGCTGCCATCATCTTTCACAGTTATCTGCAAAAGATCAGCTGAATGCCTGATCAAGATCGTAAGCCAGATGTTACGAGCTTTGGCACGCACTGAATTCTCAATAATATCCAGTAAATGTAATGAAATATCCTGCATAGCTTAACCGTGGGATCAGTTTTGGCGATATTTATCAAGTATCGCTTTCAGGTTATCACGATTTTCTATGCGACCATAGGTATCTTCGCCAATCACGAAAACGGGTGCCAGTGAACAGGCACCGACACAGCGAACAGAACTGAGAGTAAATAAATCATCGGGTGTGGTTTCACCTAATTCTACTCCTAATTCGTCAGTGAGCATTTGTAACAATCTGGGAGCACCTTTCACATAACATGCAGTTCCAGTGCATACATTGACAACGTGTTTTCCACGTGGCTTCATGCTGAAAAAATTATAGAAAGTAACAACTCCATATACCTCACTCACGGGTATACCCATCTTATCCGCAATAAAGAGCTGAACTTCCTCGGGGAGAAAACCAAAAAGCTCTTGAGCTTCTCTTAATACCTCGATCAAGGGATTCTCAAGATCGCTCTTGTCATTAATAATCTTCTCCAGGTCTGCAAAGAGTGCATTTTCTGAGCAACAATCTCCAGCCATAATTCCTCCTATATATTTATTATAAAGATATTTATTTAACGAGTACTTTTCTGCCATACTTATTACAGCAGGCATTTTTCAATTCCCCAATCGTGGGAGAATCAAGATAAAATTCAGTGTATCCAGAACCAATATCATCCAGGTAATGAGCATCGGAATTTTTGATCAGAGTGTAATTTGCCAATTGAGGATAAATGGAGATGAGGTTTTGAGGATCAGCCTTAGCAGTGATACCACAAGCATGAAATTTCAGATTATCAGGAATAATACCTAATTGACCAATAATACTGTAACTGGGTGCATCCACATGAGCAGGGAAGATAAATGCCTCATGCTCTTCGGCAATACTCACAATCTCATCAAGAGTAAGCAGAGACGAATTGATCAATGCTTTCGCTTCAAATTTTATGATATTTTCCTCAGCATCTATCACAACCTGGTCACCAAAGAATTCCGGATCATTAGGTATTGGCAGCAGGGAATCAAAGATGATGTTAGCAAATTCGGTGGCTATTTTAAGATCATCAAAGAGAGTGATGATATGGATTTCTTCAGCAGTTTGAATTTCCAGACCGTAGAGCAGATCAATTCCGTATTTTAAGGCAACCTGATGATATACCTGGCAATTTGCAATGGAATTGTGATCTGTGATCGCGATGAGATCCAGATCCTTTTCACTGGCTTTTTTCATCACTGCATTAGGAGACATTTGCAGGTCTCCGCAAGGAGAAAGTACCGAATGTAGATGCAGATCAGCTTTATACCAGTGCAATTTACTATTCTCCCAGGTCAAGACAGGTTTTTATACAATATACCGGCAATATTAAAAGTATCAAGTTTAGAACTAATGAGAGGGATGCCTTCCATATCAGCTTTGGCGATTACCGTATCATCCGGCAGATATCCTTTGGAGAAGGTGATGGCAGACATATTGGTGAGACTGGCTACAGCGATAACATTCAAATGCCGCATAATGGTTATCCAAACCTGACCTTCTCTAGCATTACCCATCACATCTGATAGTAGATCAGATACATAACCACCATTGATCTCGATATCAAGATTTTCTGTTTTCG
>JAVCDJ010000127.1 GCA_030765845.1 Candidatus Stygibacter australis | reverse complement strand
ATACTCCGGAGGATTTTCCCAGTTATCATAAGCATCCTGGATATATGCCTTTATCGCAATATTCGAATTGCCAATATCTCCTGTACATGCCATATTTACTTCAAAACCCTTCTGCTCCTTCCAGTCACGCAAATATCCCATATTCTCTGCCACACTGGGATAATCAGGATATATTATCAACAGAGAAGGTCTTTGAAATTCATCGCGCAGTCCTCGTTCCTCGGCATTATTTGCGTACCCAGACCATCCCTGGTCTGATTTATTCAATATCACTGATTGATATAGCTTATCAAAGGCCCGGGAAGATTTCCTGCTCGATGTCTTGCTGTTTATCCCTCCTTTACCTGAAACTGAAATTTCCACTTTTATAGCATTGTAAATATTGAGCAAACCCCGCTCCGCATCATACTGATATGGACAAAATGTTACCCTCACCAACCTTACATCCCGCATGATCACTGGATCACCTATACTTACTATCTCAGCAGGTAATTCGCTCTGAATGCTCATCATCTTATTTCGTGATTCATGTTCAAAAGAAGTTATCTCAAAACTCACAGTCCCTTCAGCAGGTATTGCCAACAATCTACCATAGGACTGCAATTCCTGTTCTTCAAACTCTTCCAGATAAAATTCCAGATTTATTCTGCCTGTCTCTACCTGCTCATATTTGATCAATGATCCCCTGTCCAGCTCTTCGCCGGTTGCCCTGCCCCATAAAAACAAACCCCATAACATTACCAGTAAAAACAAACTAATTCTCTTCATCGTTTTCCCTTATTTTAATAAATTAATTTTATTCCTGATTTTTTGTCCAGCCCATTTAATTTCATAGAAATAAATGCCAGAGGCTGCTTCAAGATCATCATCATTTCTGCCATTCCAGATGAAGGAATGCTTCCCAGTCTCCAGTACAGCATTTAACATCTCTTTCACTTTTCTGCCTTTAATATCATAAACAGCCAGTGTCACTTCACCCTTAGCCGGCAGGTCAAATTCAATAGTTGTGCGTGGATTAAATGGATTAGGATAGTTGCGGCAGCTTAGAGGAGCATTTGCTATTTCCTCTTCGATAATACCTACTGTGGTAATTGTGAGGCAGGTTTCATATTTTCTGCCACCTCTACCTTCATTGATATAAACTCCCACGCTATAAGTGCCATTCTCTGTGTATATATGGGTAGGATTCAATTCATAACTGTCTATCTCTTCATCACATTCAAAATCCCAGCCAATATCATATATCTCTTCATTACTGATTACTGAAAATGACACACTGCTTTGCTCCTGTTCCCAGTCAAAATCACATTCCGTGCCCTGCCATTCGTAGCAACCCATATCAATGCCATCTCCATAAACACGCGGATTGCCTGCCAGATCAGTTTCGCACAGTTCATAACCTTCCGGTAAACCTGTCAGCGTGCCACTATCAATGCAGGGAGAATCATTTTGCAGGCTAAATTCACTCTTACCTACTCCACAATATTCAGGGTTCTCGTCTATATCCAGATTACCTTCCAGCCACTCAGCCGTCCAGTCACCCCCCAAATCTACCATATCATCAAAACCACCTTCAACTAAGGAATGGGTCACGCCAATATATGTTTCACCTGCTGTAGCATTTCCCCCAATCAATAAACTATGGTATTCATTATTATATACAATAGAGTTATAAATATAAAGATTAGCACCATTGTTTGCACCCAATGCACAAAGTGAATTATTATTGGTTATATTACCACTAATTGTTGAATTTATTAGAAACAAATTAAGAAAGTCATCATCACCATTAATTGCATAGCCAAAGGGCAGACATGCTTGATAAACGTGGCTATCAAGATCAGTAATACATACATTCTCGAAGTAATAATCCAACGGTTCTTGAATATTGTTCCCATTAACAACTATTATTCCAAAACCACCTAAAATATCTCCGGTACCCTCTTCTATTAAAGGGTAACCGCCCTTTATTTTTAGATTTTTTAGTTCAGCCCTATAGATAGAACTCATCTGTATAGTATTACATAGGCTGGAATTGTCATAGATTCCAACATTGTTAAGCTCAAAAATATCATAATTAATTACACTAATTGCATTGCATGAATTATTTTCACAGACAATATCTTCGACCTCTGCTGAACCAGACATATTATATCCACAAAAATCCAGATTATGAATTGTAAATTCACCGGAATCATTACAAATAGTGAATCCTTCTATTTGGTTATTTTCCTTTTTCAAGACCCCAAACACACCTGATTCATTTTCACGATCTAATATTGTGCAATCAGAACCGCTGCCGATTACATACATATTAGATTTCAAGCCTGTCACGGGTAGTTCATCATTACTGCTGCGAGAATATGTACCGGCAGCTATGTGGATTATTCCTGGATTCTCTACATCTCCTTCGCATTTCAAAGTAGCATACCAGATGTTCTTTAAAGGACTTTCAGAAGAAATACCATCATTACTGTTGTCTCCATCCGGTGAAACATAAACTTCCTGACAGGTTTCTGTAATATAGACTTCATCATAACTCACATTAAACATATCATCATCATTGTATCCGTCATAAAAATATTGTCTGTTAGGAGGTAATGAGGTACCTCTCTGCATTGGAAAATTATAGCTGTAATCAGAATCTACAGATATGTATATATCTGATCCTAATCTTGCATAATTACAATAGATACTATTTAAATCTTCAGAATCAAATAAAATTCCATCGTTTCCGAAAGCTAATCCCCCTCCACTATCTACACCTACATTATATCTTATTATAGTACCTTTCAGGTAAAGTGAACCATCTGCAATGTAAACTCCACCAGCTCTATATTCTGAATAATTATGTTCAATAATACAATGCGAAATTTCCAGTTCATCGCCAAAAAATATTACACCTGCACCATGGTGAAAACAATTTTCTATGCCTGTGCGACTGTATCCGTTGATAATAGTAAATCCGGTCAGTGATACACTCTCTGGTGGGTAGTAGTAATAAACCACATTCGAGGTATGACTGCCATCCAATATTGTCGTATGGATATAACTGGTATCTTGAGTAACAGCATATAGGCTCATTAGGTGAATGTCTTTGTAAAATATCAGGATATTCTCATAATATGTGCCAGGATGTACTAAAAGAGTGTCTCCACTTTCTACAATATCTATTGCCGTCTGTATTTCACTGAAATCACCACTGCCATCTTGAGCAATTTCCCACACAAAAGCTTCTGACAATAAAGGTAAAAGTACAAGTAATAATAAAATACATTTTCTCATTATATCTCCTAAGCAAATTTATCCCAATTCATTGCGTATCCAGAGCTTTTGAAAATCATCCATAGTCTTGCATAGCGTAAGCGAAGGATGACCAGCTCTGATTGATTTTAATCCAGACCAGGATGGTCTGGATACGCAAATTCCGGTCCATCCCAGCTCTGGATCACATTACATTTCATTCAAAATTCAAAATTTAAAATTGACAGAACTATTTCATCATCAGCATCTTTTCTCTAATGCTTTGACCCTGATATTTAAGTTCATAAAAATACATTCCAGAAGCAGCTCTTTTGCCTCTTTCATCTGTACCGTTCCAGATAACTTTGTGCAATCCTGCTGATTGTTCAGAAGATACCAGGCTTTTCACCTTCTGCCCCCTGATGTTATAGACATCTATAGTAACATTTCCGCTCTCAGGAATTGAATATTCGATCGCTGTTTCGGGATTGAAAGGATCAGGATATTGCTTAGTGTGAACTATAGTATCATCCATCACTGGCATAGCTTCACCTTTTTCTCCCAGACATACTCGCGTGATAACATTTTCCCGAGGATAGACATCTTCATCGCGATACAAGGCAAAATCCTCATCATAAACCCGATAGTTAACTTCCGGTTCAGACCTGCCACCAGTAAATATTCTGAATTCCAAAGGCTCTGGACTGCGGTTCAATTCAGAAGTAAAAGCTCTGATAAATACAGGATATCCCATAAATACACTGGCTCCAATGCACTCTCCATTTTCATATACTGCCACTTCCTCTATCTGTTCATTGCTTACTATTGTGTCTATCAGAATAGCTTCATATTCCAGTTCTTCTTCATACTGATAATACTCAGTTTCGGGTGGGATATATTCTTCTAATTCTTCATATCCCAAAATATCATAATAATCCATCACCGTAGGATGCCCAGTAGCTAAGATTACATCATACATTTTGCCATAATAGCACGTCAGACTCTTTCCCGGATCAATAGCTGCAGTCCAGCTTGATGAGGTGTTTTTTCTTGACATTGTCCAGTATTGACCCTGAATAAACGTTGCATCATCAATGATCTCTTCAAAAGCATCATATACGCTAGCGCTGCCATGCACGAAATACGGGATCCAGAAACGACTTTCTGAAGAAGATAAAGGAATTTCATGATCTTCCAGTACGTGGACGCCATCTAAATAATATTGCAATAATCCAAAACCTCCAATATTGCTGAGATTTAGTTTGTAACCCTTTATGTATTCCAGATCATAATCTTGCATATCATTCCAGTTATAATAAAGCTGAGCACTTTCGTAAAGAATGGGAACGTAATCCTCCGTCTCATCCAATTGAACTTGGGCATCCAAATCTGTATAATCCACTGGGAAACATTTCCAGTTAACGCCATTTACTGATAAATATGATACTTCTGGAATATAATCATGGTCAGAATTGTAATAACCAAAATTACTGTAAGAAGTAATAGTACCATCACTTTCAATTACAACAAGCTCAGCATCATCAAGTTCATTTGCTGAGGGTATTGGATCGAAATAATCCACAGAAGGACCATCATAATCTAAAGAAACATTCTGGGTAACGGCAAGATAAGCACCGGGATATTCAGAAACATATGGATTTGGATGAAATACTACCTCTCCATAAAATATACGATGTTCATAATCATCAGGGTCTTCATTGTCTATCACACCTCTTTTATAGATATATAGATCATCTCCATCACTGAACATAAAATTTCTCCAACTATGCTCGCTTTCAATCTGATCTAATTTATAAAGAGCTTGTTCAAGACCTTTCAATATATTCCGATTTGCTTCAATGTTTTTGATCAACCAGTAAAAGAAATATTCAGAATCAATTATATCATTAACAGATGAGATTTCAATATTGTGATCATTATCATGAAGATGGTCAAAAGCATCATTAAGCCAGTCATCATCTGCCCCCTCTTCTAACAGTGTTTCAAGATTACTGATAGTAACTCCTCCATTATGCATGAATGTATATACTTTGCTATCAGTGCGAGAATCCCACACAAAGGGATGATATGCAGTTTCTTCATGATTAACATCTGTAGTAATTCTGGCATGATTAAGCATTACTGTTGAAGTTGTATAATATTCAGATATATTATAGTAATTCAAATCATCTCCACTATTAACTCGATATGAATAGATATCATCAGGAGGTGTAGTATTATGAAAGGTTACACCCCTGCCATCATCATGTGGACACGAGTTTAAACCAGTATTGAGTAATGTACAATAATGCCATTGAGGTGAATAACTCCAATCCAATGTACCTTCATCGGTTGCTACTGCAGCAGCCATATCACATGTATAGGCACTGATTGCCATCAGTGTAAAACAAGCTATAAATACATACTTTTTCATTTTTCCTCCTTACTTAAGTATGTTAGATTATTTATCCAATAAAACCCAATGCCTCTACTTAAGTAAAACCAGAGCGATATCCACCTAATACCTTAACTATATATATATATATATAGTTACATCATTCAACCTTACCCCCATTTTTACTCCTCTTCATCTATATATTTCATTCTTTCTTTCAAATACCTCTATTTCAAAAGCACAGCCTTTAGCATTAATTGCTGCTCTCCTGCTTTCATCTGCACA
>JAVCDJ010000126.1 GCA_030765845.1 Candidatus Stygibacter australis | reverse complement strand
TGCGCCCCACCTGGAAATACCCGGCGGTGCACATGCACTTAGCATAAAAAAAGCCCCTGCGAACAGGGGCTAATATATCTTAAAAAATACTATTAGAATTTCCAGGTGAAGTCAAGCATGATGTCAATAAGGTTTCCATTATAAACACCAAGCCAGTTTTCTTCTGTCTGTTCGGTTACTTCTCTTTCTTCCATCATAATGTATTCAAATCCGAAATCAAGGCAGATATTTTCGTTGAGCATATATCCTAAACCGATGTTGATAACATTTTTATCACTGAAGTCTGGGAAAGTTACTGTCATTGTTTCATCAACAAGTGGTGATTCATCATAATAATAACCTGCTCTGTAAGCCAAAGAACCCATCACGTATTCAGTTCCAAGTCCGAAACGGATAGTGTTTTCCCAGTTAAGAACCATTTCTGTATCTTCAATAGGGCTACCCATGATATCAAATCCTTCTTCGAAATCAAGCTCTATCACATCTACTGATTCCCAGCCTGTATAGGTGAAATCTCCTGAAACAAGCCAGTTATCTTTGATCTTATATCCAAATCCAAATCCATAATCAGCTGGAAGTACAAGAGTTGCTTCCACATCAGGATTATTATTAATTACAGTTGCCGGTAATCCAAGGCCTGCACCAATAACATTGTTAATGTAAGTATCGATCTGCGCATCACCCTCAAGAGCTAATTCAGTTTCCAGTCTTCCTGAAAATCCCAGACTAAGGCAGGGCGTTGGTTTGAAAAGAATACCATAATTAAGACCATAACCCATACCGCTTCCTTCCAGTTGAGTATAAGTGGGTAGATAGTCCTGATAAAGAGGATGCAGATCAAGCTTATTGATTGCCATATTGGCATAATCAATACTTAAACCAATTCCAACACCTAATTTCTCTGAAATCTGATAACTGAAAGTTGGATGAAAGTCGATCACCATCAGAGAACCAGCTTTTTCATTTTCCTGGATCTCGCCTTCCCAGGTTAATGGAATATCATCATCCAAATTACCGTTTCCGTTTAGATCAATTCCGATTATTGCCTCTGGGATTGTCCCTGGCATATCATAAAGATCCCATTCTGCAGAAAGTCCAAAAGGAATATAAACACCAAAACCAAAGTTCCAGGGTTTGTCTGGACATATTTTGGTATAAACGGCACTTGGAATAAGATTCAGTACATCAGCATTCTCATTCATTGTTCCTGTTTCGTCTTCCCATTCTCCGTTAAAATCTACATAATGAATTCCAACTGACAGGGTTGATTCTTCTAAAAATGAAATTCCTGCAGGATTCCAATACATGGCAGAAGCGTCATCAGCGAGTCCTCTCATTGCTCCACCCATACCTTTTGCTCTGGTACCTACTCCAGAAAGAGCAATACCGCCAGCAAAACCAAGACCGACAACTGACATGATCACAATAACAAATAAAAATCTTTTAAGCATAAAACCTCCATTTCAGTGAGTTTTTTACTGGTATAATGATTTATACCAGCTTTGCATTCTTCTAACAGGCGTCAGTTAAGAAATTTGCCAGCAAGTTGTAAAGATAAAAAAATGAATTCCATTCACCATGCAAATCACCTGGTTAAACAGTTATTGAAAAAATAATAAATTAAGAGCTGAAATAAAATCAACTGATATTTCGTTTTTGCCCTTTCCATTCCCAATTGCCAAAGCTGCCTTTCAGTACATAATAAAATAGTACATAAGGTATTAATAATAAAAATAATGGATCAGAAAATTTGAACTTCAATCTAAAACGAAGCAAAACAATCATCCATAGCAAAAACAATCCAGTCAGATATATCAAGCCCATTTCATATCCTCGAATTAATATATGTAATGGCAGGTATATGTAAAAAGCGCTCAGGATCAGCATGATCAATTTAATATTTATGGGAGAGCTTGCCAGTTTACCATATTTACGCATCAGTCTCTGTGAATCACTGCCCTGAGGAAGTTTAGTTTCCACCGGGTATCTGTGATTAAAAGTAATTTCATTTCCTAAAGCTTTCACCTGCAGCAGTAGTAATTTATCATCTCCGGCAAGCTCATTTCTGATCTTTTCATAACCACCTACATCAATAAAAGCTTTCTTGCGGACTACCCAGTTCATGCCTGAGGCAGAAAAGGGTATTCCCATTCTGGTTGTAAGGGCAAAAGTTAATCCTGATGATACATCAATTATTCTTTGCAGGGGAGATGCTCCTTTGGTGAGATACCAGCCAATAGCAGCGTCAGTATTATTTGTAAGCAGTTCTGAATACGACCTTAAAATCTCAGGATGTACAATACAATCAGCATCAGTAAAAACCAGGTAATCAAAATCTGCATTTTCTGCTGCGAGCTTCAAAGCAGCTTTTTTCCCCTTATATTCGGCAGATTTCTCTGCCAGATGATAGACCTGAAAATTTTTACGTCCGGCAGTATGATCCAGCAAAAGCTGCCAGGTATTATCCTCAGAAGCATCATCCACGATTATTACCTGCCACAAATCGGTTGGATAATTGATCTTGCAGAGACTTTCTATAAGCTCTGGGATATTATTTTCTTCATTCCGGCAGGCAATCAGGATAGAAAAGGTTCTTAAATTGGAATTACTTTTCTGAGGTTTATAAAGCAGGTAAGTACATGTAAAAATGATGATGATGAAAATTATACCGAATATGACCATCTATCAATATCTGGTAAGCCAGGAAAAATAAAGTTCCGTGGAGTTATCATCTGTTTTCAATTCAGCATCCACACCCAGTTTCAGCCAGTGATGGGCAAGCGGTTGCCAGGTGATCAAGCTTTGCAGTTTATACCTGTTTTGCGGATTGCCTGCAAACCACTTAGTCTCCTCATTATCAATATCTGTGATCTCATCCTGATAATTAAGTGACCAGTTGTTACCCCTTTCTCCCTGACGAATAAAAGCTGCTATGCTATTAAGTTTAAGCCGACTGCTGATTTGCAGATCAAGTGCTGTGGCAATTTGCATAAGATTGCTTCCTTCAGGGAATCCCAGTCCCTTTTTATCATGCGAATAGCGCGTAAAGATAGATTTATGTGTATAAAGCCAGGGACGGACAGCAGTAAATTCCAAAGTAAGCCGATGAGCTCCCAGATTAAAGCTGTCTCCAACCTGAACTGCATATTTATTGCCCCACCAGTCACCCGCTATCTCTGATTTTCTTAATTCATCCAGCACCAGATTGCCATAAGTGAGGAAATTCTGATGACACATCCATTCCCAGCCTGCAAAGATCATCACATTATCATGATCTCCCAGATTATGCTCTGCTGCCCGGATAAAATTAAATGGCAGCAGATAACTGGCTTCTACGCTATGAGAGCCATAAATAACCTCTTCTCCCATAAATAAGTGCAGTTTGTCTGATGGCTTCCAGTCAAGTTTATGGATAGTAAGATATTTATCTTCATTATACTGGTAATCTTCATAATATTCGCTATCATTCACACTGCTGGAATCTGCCGTGAGACTGGCATTAAGCACCGAAAACCTGAAGTCACCCAGCTTAAGATCAAAATTAAAATAGCCATAGTCGTTGCAGGAATCATCCAGAATGATACTTCCGGCAATATTACTGCCAATCTCATATTTGCCCCTTCCCAGAGCAGCATCCAGATATTTGCCACTATATAGCAGTTTACCTCTGATATTATCAAGATACATCATATCGTCCTGATACTTGACCCAGCTATCGATCAAAGGAGAATTATCACGAACAAGATCTGATTGTTCACTGAAATGTCCTGTCCAGAATTGTGAATAAAAATACAATCTTTTGCCTATCCTGCCCTGCATATCCCAGCCATAATGAGAAAATGAATAACTACTGTCGCTGATCACTGAGTAATCCACCCCGGCACGTAGTTTGACCTGCAGATAAGAATTACTCCCTTTTCCCGGATGATAGATAAAAAAGCTGCCTTTATCATCTTTAATGGAAATATATCTTCCCAGACTACTGACAAATTTATGCCAGCCATTAATTGCCAGGTCATATTTTGGAGAAGAGGGATGGATTGATAAAGGGATGATTTCATCAGTATCCTGCAGCCAGGAAAATTCCAGTTTATTCTGGACAGCAGGTTTATTCCAGCTCAAATCTATCTGTCCCAGCAAAGGAAACATCGTCCCCAGCACCAAAATAATCGTGATCAGCAATCTAAACATCTGAACTCCTCAATCTGAATTAATATACTTTAATAAATCTTCTGTTCCCCTTTACATCTGTCAAGCAGAAGCGTAAAAAAAATAGAACAGTAGAGTAGAGACAGGCTTCTAGTATTCTATCCACCTGTCCCCCTCGTCAAACCGTGCATGCGGTTTTCCCGCACACGGCTTTCCGACAAAGTTCTTTCCAAGCATTCACAGTTTCATCAGCCGA
>JAVCDJ010000125.1 GCA_030765845.1 Candidatus Stygibacter australis | reverse complement strand
TTCCAGAGTGACATCATCGGTATTCTCCACATAAATACCTCCAACACCATAAGTGGAAGTATTATCTGCTAAAGTAACGCTGCCAAGATAGATGGAATCATTATAATAACCACCTGAAACTCCAGCCATATATATTGCTCCACCATTAGCAGTTGCCGAATTGCCATACATAAGTACTCTATCAGTATCATTACTGTTAATGAATACTCCATAGGTGTATAAGCCTCCGCCACAATTTGCAGAATTACATTTAATTACGCAATCTTCCATATCCAAGGATGCAAATGTGCCATAAATACCTCCCCCATTTTGTGAGGCGGTATTATTGCTGATTATGCAGTTAGACATAGTACAATTATTTCTTGTTTGTTGACCCGCAATATATATCCCTCCACCATAAGTTGCACTACAATTTATGATCTCACAGTTTTCTAAAGATATACTTCTATTCGCTGATAATTTTATCCCTCCACCATACAATGAAGGACAACCATTCCTTATTATTATATCCTCAAAGTAAGTTGTTGTTGCTTGGGATGCATCAAAATCGATACAAGATGAATTTGAGCCAGAACCATCAATATATACGCTTCCTGAACCATAACGCTTTATTGTTAATCCTACACCTCCGATTATGATAGGATCATAAGTTCCATCATATACATTTATAATTTCCCCATTTAGGGAATTGGTTTCTGCATAATCTACAGCATCTTGAATTTCATTAAATTCTGGAGGTGTTGGACTTGTATAATCATCATCTACATAAAGTGTAGCACATAATAGCAGCGGAATTAGCATAATGAATGCTAATATATATTTTTTATCTTTACTCATAACTATCTCCTGTGTAATTTTGAATAGTTCGTTAAAGGCTGTCTGAGTATTCACGCAGATGCTCAGGCAGCTCCTTTTTGATAATATTTTTATGGGAAACAGAATAATGCCATATTTGTCATCCTGCTTCAACTTAATGAAGCAGTCACCTTAGCCAAATTTTAAAAGGCAATTCCTGAGATAGAGTTTTACTGTCGCAAATGACCTATATATATATATATATAGCAAGTTAGCTCATTTATAAATCGGCAGCAAGATCTATTCATAATTTTTCCCCGCAAAGATTATTAATTATCAACAAAGACATTTAGGTACATTAACTATAATGCTGTCAAGATAAATAAAAATATATAATAGAGAATGTACCAATTCAGTGTTATAGCCAACTATAAGCCGTAATAGGTATTAAATTTGATTATTTAAAAATAATTATCACTTACCATTGTATATCTGGCATAGTATTAAATGCCATTAAATTCAAAACATTTGATGTAGTTTTTCTGCTTACCTAGACCATCCACCTCAGGACTACTCTCATTCGATTAAAAAAGTGTTTAACAAATCTATATAACTATAATCCCATCTTTCATTTTTACTCCGTAAAAGTTTGCTATTTGTAGAAAAAAACCGGCAAAAACATTTTCCCTGTAGGGGATATGTATCAGAAAATTTATTCCCATTATCAGGTTAAATAACCCCTACGGGGTAAGGGTTGTTTCATGGGATATTATTTTACTACAAATAGTTAACACCTACGGTGTAAAAATAGCAATAGATATAATTCTGCTATCTCTCCAGTTCGTTTTGTTAGTACTTGTCTTGATGAGCTGTAATGCATGAAAGCTATTCGTTGCTCAAATCCTCTTTATTCTTACATTACATTCATTCAAAATTCAAAACTCAAAATTCATAATTACCTGATCACTGTCAGTTTCCCCTGCTCCAGAAATTCTCCATCTTTTGAAAGCCGCAGGAAATATACTCCCGTTGCAACTTTATCTCCACTGGTATTACAGCAATCCCATCTGATGCCGCTGTATCCTCTTTTTAGTTCTGATTCCCACACCTTTTGTCCTTTGATATTATATATTCCTATCTGATAATTCTCTACCTGCTCCAAACCTGTATAATTGATTATAACCGCTCCTCTGCCGTCACATATTCTCACCGGATTAGGATAATAGTTCAAGGCAGAATCTTCCAATTCAGTTTCCGTAACCGGATTACTGAAGGGATTGTATTCATAAGCACCCAGATCTATTCCACTACCCATGATCCGCGGATTACCTGCCAGATCAAATTCAGGAAGTGTTACACCGTCCGGCAAAATAGTTGTTCCCATATCAATTGCTGGTGAATCATCCTGCAATTCATAGGGAAAGTCTCCCTCACCCAGAAATAGTGGATCTTCATCCCAGTTCGTCTCTTCATCCCAGATGACAAAATTACCTTCATCTAATACTCCATCAAATCCATTCTCAATGATATTGTGGTGAACAACTACTACTGGAAATGCACTACCTGAAGTCCTGGCAATTATTGAGTGAGATGTATTATTTGCATACAATAGATTATTTGCTAATACTGCATAGACACCATTTGATATATAAATCGGCGCATTGCCAATAGTAGGCCCAAACCAATGATTATCTGTAAAAGTACAATTTACTATATTTAATTCCATAGCATAAGCCGCAACAATTGATATGCCCTCGGGAAAATATGGAGTGTGTTCATTCTCAAATTCATTTTGAGTAAATTGGCAATTTACAACACTGTTAGTTGAGTAGCCTTGGGATATGCTTCCTGAATTCGGAAAATAAACTACACCACTGTAGTTATTTTGGAAAATACAATTTTCTACTAAAGTCGATCTTTCGAAATTTGTTAATAACCTTGCTCTTAAATTATAATTTTTCTGATTTCCATATTCACAGTGGTTACCATAAAAATCTACATTCCTGAGTGTCAGGTTTGCTTCATTAATATTTAATAGTATAAAATAATCATTATCTCTGAAAGTGATGTTTTCAAATACTAATGGTTCTTCCGAATCTCCTTCATTTCTTACATAATTCATATAACCAAAAAATGGAGCATTATCTTCAGGAAGATAACCGTTCTGAATAGTCATATTTTTAACTTCATAACCAAGTTCTCCAAAAAGATCAATTATAAATCCGCAATTTCCATTCTGAAGATCAATAATAGTATTCTCCTCTGATTCTCCTATTAATGAAACATAACTTCTCATAACAAGGGGAAATGTCTGGCTTTCATACCAGGGAGCGTATAATCCATTCGTCAGATGAACAGTTCTGGGATTTTCACTATCGGCAGATATTAATTGTAGAGCTTTATTTATTGAATATAATGCCTCTGCTTCATTTAGTCCACTGTTATCGTCATTACCCCAGGGTGCAACGTAAAGGTCAGCTTCTATCTTCTCATATTTTGCCTGAAGTATGTCGAAGGTCATACCCACATAATTCTGACTATTCCAGGTGTCCCCTTGATACAATTCAAATCCATAAGGATCAGAAACAGTAAAAGTATCAACTATCACGTCAGTTACCATTCCTACAGATTCAGCATAAATGTTACAAATATCCTGACCTGCCGGAGCAAAATTATCATATATATTGCACCTGTTGGTATATGAAAACTCTATTGTATTATATAACCTGCCACAACTGATTCCTCCACCTGCACGCATAGCGGTATTATTTCTTATCGTACATCCTTCTAAATAGAGTGCTGTTCCTGAAACTAATATTCCTCCTCCTGAAAATGCATGATTATTTTCTATAAGGCAATTTATCACATCAAGACAGGCATCTCTGGTGAATATCCCACCTCCGTCTCCGTTTACTGTGATCACATATCCATTACCGTTAGTTATGGTAAATCCTCTTAATGTTGTGCCATCTCCTTCATTGTTATTCACATATACACAGCAACTTGTCTGATTTCCATCAATTATTGTTGAATAAATATAATCCCTGTTACCAGTCGTCATTTCCAGGCTGGCAACAGTTATTGTTTTTCCAATATAATCAACATTTTCAAAATACCGACCAGGATAAACCAGCACCGTATCTCCATCCACACTGGTATTTATTCCCTCCTGAATTGAATTATAATCACCATTACCCTCAATATCGACCGTAATAGTAGTTCCCTGCAACATACCAAATATAAGCAACACAATAAATAAAACCAAATACTTATTCATAACCATATCCTCATTTATACCTGGCGTCCCTCAGGACGCCAGGTTTGTTTCTTCTCACTTCTCACTTATTTTGCTTCTCACTACTTCCATTTACTTCATCAATATCACTTTCCGGTTCACTATATCTTCACCCACCTGCAATCTGATGTAATAGACACCGCTGCTGACTTTATTACCAGTATTATCATCTCCCTTCCAGACTAAATTATAGTCATCTGGACGGAATAATTCATTTACCAGAGTTTTGACTTTTTGTCCTTTGACATTATATACATTCAAATTAACTTCTTGTGTTTCTTCCAGGTTGAATGAGATGGTCAACTCAGGATTGAAGGGATTTGGATAACAATGAAGATCATAATATATAGGAACCACATTTTCGTTGTTACCTTCCAGGTAAACCTTATAATGAATTCCCGGCATCCCTGTTATCAGGCTTCTGCGTTCATACTTTCCTTCTGATTCATTAAAAACCTGGTAGCTGTTTAAGTGCTTTAATCCACTTCTTCCATCATACCATAAAGCAAACTCGATCTCCTGACCCGGATCTTCTTCCAGTATATGTGCGCATATCTGGCAAATAGTATCCTCTACAACCTGGGCTCCATGGCAGACACCATCAATATAGACTGCAACTTCGTCAGGCATGTCGTTCACATCAAATGTTGCATAGATGGGAAAGTAATCAACATCATCATCAAATGTAAAATGTTCTGCTACTGGTCTATAATTCACATAGCCACTGCGGGAAGGTGTTTCCCAGTTGAAATCATTATAAGCACTTACCGTTTCTATTACAACACAATCAGCATAATTTATATAACTTGAACCGGTAGTTCCTGTCCAGCGATCATTTGTAGAATTTCTGCTGATCGTCCAATCCATTGTTTTAACGAGTATAGCATCATTGATCACAGCAGAAGGAAATGCATCAATGACTAACTGACTGTCTTCCAGAAAGTATCCCAACCAGGTTTCAGCACTTGCATAGGTATCCAGATCTGTATCAGATTCACATATTACTCCTCTAGAGAATAATAAACACCCAGAAGCATTTGTTTTTTGCATCTTATATCCTTTGACACTGGATATATCCTCATCATCCCAGGTCCATCTTTCTTCGTTATCATCATAAATTCCATTAGCTAAAAACCCATCATCATTCCAAATATCAAGCTCAAGCTGATGTGGCAACGGATTCCAGGTTTGAAGAGAATTCTCCACTCCTACATCATCTCCCTGATTAGGATCTATCTGCAATTTTGGAAAACTCTTCCACAGATACTGTCTTTCAAACAGACCATATTGCCAACTATAAACATCCTGCTCGTGGTACAAATAACCCATGTCTGCCCGTGATCCGTCAGGATCATAATAAGCAATGTCATCATCACCGGTATCTATGCAAGGGCTGTAATACTCGAGATTATATGTATTAGTGTTAACAAATTCCGGATCATCATTAATATTTTCGTCACCCGGATAAACGGTGTTTCCATCAACACAACTATAAGTTACAATATGATTTGCTGGTATCTGGGGTGTATTATCATTTCCCCAAACTATGCTGTTTATAATGCTAAGATCAATGTCATAAGTTGGAGTTCCAATATAAATTCCTCCGATATCATTAGTACAGTTATTATTAGAGATTGTAACTTTGTTGAAATTTAACACCGCAGAAGGTACTTCAGGTGATACGCTTCTAATACCCAGTGCTCCTGCGTAATCAGTTGCTGTATTGTTTTCGATAATAACATTTTCTGCATCTAGGTAGTTAACATAGGTTGCATATGTTTTGGCATATATTCCACCACCTACTTCTGCAGTGTTATCGATAATTGAAACATCTTGCATAGTCAGATGTTGATCACGTGCGTATATTCCTCCTCCTGTAGCAGCCGTATTGTTCTTTATCACACATTTTTCTAACGTTAAATCACCTTGAGAACTAAATAATCCTCCTCCTCCTCCTGTAGCAGTATTATTTATAATCTCACAATTACAAATTTTCACTGTTCTGTCACTACCAGCATATATTCCACCACCACTACTATTATTTCCATTAGTTATAATCAATCCATCAAGTATTACACCATATTGACTATTACTAGTAAAATAAATACATGTATGCTCATCATTACCATCGATAATCACATCTCCTATACCGAATTTCATTATGGTCAAACCTATATTTCCAATTGAAATATGCTCGTAAGTACCAGGATAAACACATAAGACATCTCCTGTCGATGCATCTCCTATTGCCTCCTGAATTGAGTCATAATAGGGAGGGGTTGGATTTGTATAATCATCATCAACATAACGGGTAATGGCGCACAATAACAAGGGTAGCAGCATAATTAATGCTAAAATATATTTTTTATCTTTACTCATAATTATCTCCTTAGTAATTTTGATTAGTTCGTTAAAGGCTGTCTGAGTATTCACGCAGATGCTCAGGCAGCTCCTTTTTGATAATATTTTTATGGGAAACAGAATAATGCCATATTTGTCATCCTGCTTCAACTTAATGAAGCAGTCACCT
>JAVCDJ010000124.1 GCA_030765845.1 Candidatus Stygibacter australis | reverse complement strand
CCTCGCCATCATGATGCATCTCTTCTTCCGGATAGATTATCACGTCATTGATCACTGTCTTTTCGAAACTTACAATTCTCAGCTCCGGTGTACCCTGATCTGGGATTATCAATGCCCTGGTAAATACCGGAACATCTGGATATCCCGTCTCAAGCAGGTCACTGGATTCTGGATAAGTTATATAGGTATAATCAATTCCATCATAAGTTTTAGTTACTATGTCATAACCATCTAAATTAAATTCAATTGACGCCGCACCACGACTTTGCTGGTCACAGGTATAAAGCTCTGTTGCTTGATTACTTTGGATTTCTACCCAAGCTGCTGTCAATAGCGTGAATGCCATCAGTAAAAAAATTAAAAAGAACCCTTTTTTCATTTTAACTTCCTTTTACATTAATTACTTTTACTTATTGATTTAGGAAGCAATAATTGTGCCAAATATTTGAAAATTAAGTCATTGTTGATAAAAAAATCCCTGTTGAACAAACAGGGATTTTTATCTTTAAAATTTTGCAGTTTATTTGAGTAAGATCATTTTTCTGGTTTCACTGGTTTCTCCAGCAGTCAGCTTATAGAAATAAACTCCACTACCCACCATTTCACCATTATTGGTTTTTCCATCCCAGATAACTGAATGTGATCCACTTGGCAGATAATTATCCATCAGGATTCTCACAAGCTGTCCCTTCAGATTATAGACAGAAAGGTTGATTTCAGTATTATCCGGTAACTGGAACTTGATCTCTGTTTCGGGATTAAATGGATTGGGATAATTACCATTCAAAGTTACTGCTTCTGGTAATTCACTGCTGTCATTATCATCTCCATTCGTTACGTTTAAGACCACATTAATTATTTTAGTATCCCAGCTGTCACAGGTGATCACAACGTCACAGGTATGAATACCCTCTTCGATGTCATTAGTATCAAAATTCATCGTGATTTCCATATCTTCACCATCTTCCAGATTTCCTGATGATGTATCAAGATTGATCCATCTCAAGGGATAAAGCATATATATTTCACCAGTTACATTATGTGGTTCCTCTCCATAACCATCTCCACCAATCTCCCAGCCAAATGCCATGTCACCTACAAATTCTGTGCTGAGCAGCACATCTACTTCCCACACGCCTATTTCACCATTGTGAAGAACTCCCCAGTCATTAGCAGTCATGCCATGCCAGTTCACTCTCTGTCCAACCCCGGTAGTGTTGTCCCAGATCATATCACCACCAGAACCTCCTTCCACGTCACTGGCATCCAGCACAGTTACTCCCAGTGGGAAATCCAGCCATACATCAGAAACCCATTCATTATCTGAAGCAGCATTGTATACGTTAAATGTCCAGGTTGTTTCTTCTCCCGGTGTGAATGAATCTGTATCACAGGTGATCACAGACCCGGTGATATCACGTCCAACGGGTGTAGTCTCATCTGTCCGTACATAGAAATTCACCGGCAGATCTCCAATATTGCTCAAAGTAAATGTATAACTGTCTGTCGATAATGGTGCTATTTCATAATAAATGCTGTCCTGATCTACTGCAAATGTGTTTGGCAGATAAGCAGTAAAAGGCAGCATCCAGTTCCAGCTATTTTCATCACTGGAAATTATTGCTTCCAGATAGAAAACATAGAAATCGGGAACATTCCCCGAAACCTCGAAAGTAAATTCATTTTCCAATGTCCCAAATCCATTGGCTGGGATCATTGTATAACTGCCACTATTTTCTGTAACCGTCACATAAGGATCGGTGACTGATACTTCCACATTAATATTCGTGGCTGTATTACCACCCATATTTTCCAGAACCATAGAAAGATCAGCAGTTTCTCCTGCTTCGATAAAGGCATCATCACCAGAATATACATAATAATTATTAACACTCAGGAAAGGACCATCTGGTGGGATTGGAGGAGGTGTAAAGAGAATTGCCATCTCATCCTGCAAAGTTTTACAGGCATCGGGATAACTATTATTAAAGGTATATTGCAAACCGATCTGGGAATCTTCATTCTCCAGGCCTACAGTAGCATATTGCCCATGGTTATTGGGATATTGACCTGCATTATTATTATTTACATCCAGATACTGGAATTTTATCTCGCTGTCGCCAGTAGTGGTGGGGTAATATACAGGGTCATATAAGATGATCTCAAAAGTTTCTCCCACTCCGGTATCTCCATTCGTTATGCGTGACCATTCTATTACCAGGTAATGAAGATCTTCATCGTATAACCAGCAAACATCATTATTGCTCACAGCTAGATCATCCCAGAAAATTGCGATCATCGGACTTGGTCCCTGTGGTCCAGGTATTTGATAATTCATAAAGTTCCCTGTCTCATGGTATCCTGGAGCTATCCAGCCGTTTGAACAAATGCAGATTTCATCATATTCTTCTCCATAATATACAAAAGAGAAATCTGCTGGTAAGTCAAACATCTCATAATCTCCAGTTCCACCTCCAGCACTGATAGATAATCCCGTTCCGTCTCCACCAAAAGATGGATCAGCTTCTATCCAGTCATATTCGGGACATTTATCATAATCCACATCTCCATCATCATAACACCAGTAGCCATATTCATCAGGTCCATATGGGTCTGTTAGTCCTGCTTCGCCAATTGGCACGTTGATGGTTACATATCCATCGTATCCATCAGGACTGGTCAGATTTAAGATAAAGGGGATATAAGTACCAGGTAATATTGAAGCACTTGCTGTCACTGTAAAGCGGTTTGTGGCATTATTTCCTGTTCCGCCACCGGCGATATTACCAAAGCTCCCAATACTGTCGACAATGGTGATCCTGAGGTTATTGCACATCAATAATCCACTCACATCATCTGCGCCCAGATTACCATTATTGGTCAATGTGAAATATATTTCTTCTGTTTCTCCCGGATCTATCACACCATCTCCATCAATAGAAAATGAACTGGCATATAGATTCGGTGCTTCCACGGGTGCCATCAGCCAGGTTGTCCACTCATTATCATCACTGTCATTGATAGTAATATCCATTCTAATATCTACTCCACCCTGGAAGGCTGCTGCTACCTCTATCTCAAATCCTGCTGCTCCTGTGGCTGTTCCACCGGCAGCGATATCACCAAAAGTGATCTCATCACTAAGTACTGTCACCAGATCATTGCTGCATTCCGCGCTTGCTGTCACACCACTCAGTGCCATATTTCCGGTATTAGCCAATGTAACCATTACGTCCACAGTCTCACCAGGATTGATTATTCCATTGCCATTACCGGCTGCATCATCATAACTTACCTCACTGATATCAACAAAATAATCCACCTGCTCAATAGAAACTTCTTCTGTTATTGGAACATGATCATGCTTGGTAACAACTAAATTATAATCACCATCTTCTGCTCCATCAAGATCAAGCAGGATTGTTCCGCCGGCATTGCAATATCCTGTTGCCTTAAAATCCAGATCATCTGATGTAAGAGTTACCCAGGCGCCTTCTGCCGGATTGCCAATGGAATCCATTACTGCCACCTGATAGTAGTTTGACCCCGAGGGGATCGTATCTTCATAGATTGCAGACAACTGCTGCGGCACTCTTGTCCATAATTCTAATGCCGCATCTCCCATAAGAGTGCTCCAGTGAGAGAACGAATCTACCCAACTACCCGGATTCTGAGGAAAGGTCAACCAGAGATAATATTTTCCCTGCAGCATAACAGCGCCGGCTTCAAATAGATCATCACGGAATATTGCACCCCAGACTCCCAGGGCAAGGGCATTATTAAATGGTGTATGAGTTGAGGCTGTTGTAGTTCCATATCCGGCAATGCCTCCACTTGGCATTGTTATTGATCCCTGTTGTACGAATTGTTCGCAGGTTCCATTTCCTGCCCAACTGTTTGAAGCACAGGTAGGAATTATGGCAAATGGTAACATATACCCATTGCTGGTATTTCCTGGTCCCCATCCTGACATACCAATATAACCACGATAACAAAAATACAAGACACCCTCATTGATAGCATTGTCCATCTGGGTCGCAAAAGATCCGCCATATACTTCTTCAAAATTATCATCTCCCCAGAAGTTTCCCGGATAATCAAGCATCAATTCCTTGGCTGCCTTCATTACAGTTATAGTGGAATAACCTGAATTATGAGCGGGATCACCCGTTAATAATGCCCGGCTATACCAGTTTGTATTTCCCATATAAGGAGTCTTTTCATAACCCAATATCTTGTTTAACTGAACCTGGAATGTATTGATCGAACTGAAGGTTATTCTGCCCAGGAACAGATCTCCCAGTACATCATTACCTTCTAATTGGCAGTAAGGATGATCTCCCTCACCGCCTGACAAAGTCCAGGTTGGTATGGTAAAGGATCCATTGGCATCCCCTAATATTGTAACATATTCTGGTGGATCATCCCAGTTATCATAGGCATCCTGGATATAATTTTTGATGGAGGCCGTGGATGTTCCGGTCTGGGTTGTAGTGGCTACTGTTACCTGATATCCCTTCTGCTCGCGCCATTCCACCAGGTAATCAAGATTTTCGAGTACATCATCATTATCATTGCAGATAAATAACAATGTGGGAATCTGGTAATCATCACGTACTGCCACCTGATCATAATTCAAGGTATTTGCTTTATACACGCCTTCAAAACTGCGTGATATTTTGCCACTTCTGGTCTTGGCATTGATTCCGCCTCTACCCTTGGTTTCCACTTCTATAACTATATTGCTGTATATCGTTAAACTGTGGTCGCCTGCATTGTACTGGAAAGGACAGAATGTTATCGGTACAAGACGATAATCACGCATGATTGCCGGTTCACCTGCCCAGGCAATAGTTTCAGGAAATACTCCCCTGCTTCCATAAAATTCTTCATTGATTGCAAATCTATCTACATTGCCCTCGCCATCATGATGCATCTCTTCTTCCGGATAGATTATTACGTCATTGATCACTGTCTTTTCAAAACTTACTATTCTCAGTTCCGGTGTACCCTGATCTGGAATTATCAATGCCCTGGTAAATACAGGAACATCCGGATATCCCGTCTCAAGCAGATCACTGGATTTTGGGTAAGTTATATAGGTATAATCAATCCCATTATAAGTTTTGGTTACTATGTCATAACCATCTAAATTAAATTCAATTGATGCCGCACCGCGACTTTGCTGATCACAGGTATAACGCTCTGTTGCCTGATTGCCCTGGATTTCTACCCATTCTGCCATCAATAATGTGAATGACATCAGTAAAAAAATTAAAAACAAACTTTTTTTCATTTTAACTTCCTTATTAAGATGATTTTTTTTTTCTTGTTAGCATATTTAAACTTATATGATTTCTTATTTTTATTATCGATAAGGTTGATAATAAGTTACTAGTTCGCAGGTATAATCCTATTGAAAACCCCTCCCAGTAAAGGTCTAAGAATTTCCTTTGTTTCATAAGACTCCTACTATATATTTCTATAATTAAGGCAGAAAATGTCCCTTTCTTAGTCAAGACATTTTTAATCTTTATACTCCACTTTCTGGTTGTTTTACTATTGGCAGGATTACTGATAAATGCTTTTAATTGTTTATCACCTGTAACTTAAAATATAAATCCTGTCAACCAGACAAATATTCCCAGATAATATGCCTAATACAGATTTGCATCAGAGGAGCTGTTTACTACTGACAATATAATGAAAATATGACAAAAAAATCCCCGTTAAAGAAAACGGGGATTTTTATATCAAAAGTTATTCAGTTTATTTTAGTAAGATCATTTTTCTGGTTTCACTGGTTTCTCCAGCAGTCAGTTTATAGAAATAAACTCCACTACCCACCATTTCGCCATTATTAGCCTTTCCATCCCAGATAATTGAATGTGATCCACCCGGCAGATAACTGTCCACCAGTGTTCTCACAAGCTGTCCTTTCAGGTTATAAACTGAAAGGCTGATATCAGTATTATCCGGCAATTGGAACATGATCTCTGTTTCGGGATTGAAGGGATTAGGATAATTGCCATTCAGCGTAACTGCTTCTGGCAGTTCTTCCACTTCAGTTTCATCAGCAGCCACTTCTAATACTACGTTCACTATTTTGGTATCCCAGCTATCACAGGTGATCACGATATCGCAGGAATGAGTACCAATTTCCACATCATTAGTATCAAAATTAATGATTATTTCCTGATTATCACCATCTTCTAATGTGCCTGATGAAGTATCCAGATTTATCCATCTCAAAGGATACAGCATATAGATTTCGCCAGTTACGTTATGAGGCTCTTCTCCATATCCATCTCCGCCAACTTCCCAGCCAAATGACATATCACCGGCAAATTCTGTGCTGAGCAGCACATCTACTTCCCATACGCCTATTTCACCATTGTGAAGAACTCCCCAGTCATTACCTGTCAAACCGTGCCAGTTTACTCGCTGTCCGGCACCAGTAGTATTATCCCAGATCATATCACCACCGGAACCGCCAACCACATCACTGGCATCCAGCACAGTTACTCCCAGCGGGAAATCCAGCCATACATCAGAAACCCATTCATTATCTGAAGCTGCATTATATACGTTAAATGTCCAGGTTACTTCTTCACCTGGTGTAAAGGAATCTGTGTCACAGGTGATCACAGAACCAGTTACATCACGCTGCATAGGTGTTGTCTCATCTGTTCGCACATAAAAATTAACCGGCAGGTCACCAATATTGCTCAGGGTAAAGGTTTCACTGTCTGTTGATAGCGGTATCATCTCAAAATGAATGCTGTCCTGATCTACATCAAAGGTATTAGGCAGATACGCTGTGAATGGAAGCATCCAGTTCCAACTGTCTTCATCACAGCTTATTATCGCTTCTAAATAGAATACATAGAAATCTGGAACACTGGCTGATACTTCAAAAGTAAATTCATCTTCCAGGGTTCCAAAACCATTAGGTGCTATCATGCCATAACTGCCACTATTTTCTATCACAGTCACATAGGGATCATTTATAGAAATTTCTACATTAATATTACTGGCAGAATCTCCACCCATATTCTCCAGTACCATGGAAAGCACAGCAGTTTCTCCTGCTTCGATAAAGACATCATCCCCTGAATATACATAGTAATTATTAACGCTCAGGAAAGGTCCATCTGGTGGGATTGGAGGAGGAGTAAAAAGGATTGCCATCTCATCCTGCAAAGTCTTACAAGCCTCAGGATAAGTATTATTAAAAGTATATTGCAAGCCAATCATAGAATCTTCATTTTCCAGACCTACTGTGGCATACTGACCATGATTACTGGGATACTGTCCAACATTATCATTATTCACTTCCAGATACTGAAATTTTATCTCGCTGTCACCTGTAGTGGTGGGATAAAAGATTGGATCATAAAGGATAATTTCAAATGTATCACTTGAACCTGTATCTCCATTAACAATGTCAGACCATTCTATTACCAGATAATGCAGGTCATCATCATAATACCAGAATAATTCATTATCATAAGCTGCCAGATCATCCCAGAAAATAGCGATCATCGGGCTTGGTCCCTGTGGTCCTGGTATCTGATAGTTCATAAAGTTTCCGGTTTCGTGGTAGCCGGGAGCAATCCAGCCATTAGTACAAACCGTGATTTCATCATATTCTTCACCGTAAAATGTAAATGAGAAATCATCGGGAAGTTCCAGATTAGAATATATTCCCTCGCCAGCACCATGACCTGTGTCAACATCATTTACCCAGTCAAAAGCTTCTCCATCTCCATCAAAGTTAGGATCTATTTCCACCCAGTCATAATCAGGGCATTTATCATAATCCACATCGCCATCATCATAACACCAGTAACCATATTCATCCGGTCCAAAAGGATCAGTTTCATCTGCTTCACCAATCGGAACATTCATGGTCACAAATCCATCATATCCATCGGCATTAGTGAGATGAATAATAAATGGAATATAAGTCCCTGGCAAAATTGCATTGCTGGCAGTTATCGTAAACCGGTTCGTAGAATTATTTCCACTGCCGCCACCTGATATATTGCCAAAATTGCCAGTATCATCCGTAATAGTAATGCGTTGATTATTGCAACTAAGCAGACCATCTACATTACTGGCTGTCATATTACCATTATTGGTCAACGTGAAATAGATGTCTTCTGTCTCACCTGGATCAATTATGCCATTTCCGGCTATTGTATAAGCACTGGCATAAAGACTGGGTGCTTCGATTGGAACTATCAGCCAGGTATCCCATTCATTATCATCACTATCTGTGATTGTGATATCCATTCTTACATCCACGCCACCTTGAATAGTTGCGGCTGTCTCTATCTCAAAACCTGTGGTAGAACTGGCTGTTCCGCCGGCTGCAATATCACCAAAACTGATTTCATCACCAATTATGGTTATCTGGTCATTATTGCATTCCACACTGGCTGTAACGCCACTTAATGCCATATTTCCAGTGTTTTCCAAAGTGAGCATGATATCTATCGATTCATCAGGATTTACCATGCCATTACCGTTTCCGGCTGCATCATCATAACTTACTTCACTGATATCAACAAAATAATCCACTTGCTCAATTGATACATCTTCAATAATTGGAATATGATCATGCTTGGTTACTACTAAAGTATAATCCCCATTGGCTGCACCTTCCAAATCAAGCAGCACTGTTCCACTGGTATTGCAGAACTCGGTTGCTTTAAATTCCAAATCTTCTGATGTCAAGGTCACCCAGGCACCTTCTGCCGGATTACCAATTGAGTCCAATACGGCTACCTGATAATAATTAGCGCCTTCAGGGATTACTTCATCATATATAGCACTAATTGTCTGAGGAACCCCTGTCCACAAGTCCACAGCGGCTTCACCCATCAGAGTATTCAAGACTGAGAATTTATCCACATTATTGCCGGGGTTCTGCGGGAAAGTTAACCATAAATAATATTTTCCCTGTAAAATTGCTCCACCCATGCTGAAGATGTCATCACGGAAGATTCCACCCCAGGTTCCCAAAGCAAAAGCATTGTTGAAAGGGGTATGAGTTCCCCAAGTCGCTGTTCCAACTGCTCCAATTCCTCCACTAGGTAATGTTAAACTTCCCATCTGGGCAAATTGCTCTGCAGTGCCTAATCCATTATCCCAATCGTTTGAACCACAAGTCGGTATTACAGCAAATGGCATCATATAACCATTAGTGGTATTGCCAGGATCCCAGCCTGACATATAGAGATAACCGCGATAACCAAAATATGAAACTCCCAGATTTATCGCATTGTTCATCTGAGAAGCAAAGTTTGGAGCATATACTTCCACAAAATTATCATCACCCCAGAAATTACCCGGATAATCAAGCATCAATTCCTTAGTTGCCTGACATGCTGTTATGGTAGAATATCCCGAATGAGCTGGATCACCTGTCAATAATGCCCGGCTATACCATGATGTATCGCCCATATATGGGTCCTGCTCATAATGTAATATTTTATTAAGCTGCACCTGGAATGTTCCAATGGTGCTAAATGTGATCCTGCCTAATATCAGATCGCCTAATATATCATTTCCTTCTAACTGGCTGTATGCATGATCTCCTTCACCACCTGATGAATACCAGGTTGGGATTGAAAATGTACCGCCGCTATCTCCAATAATTGTTACATAATCTGGCGGGGTATCCCAGTTATCATAAGCATTCTGGATATAATTCTTGATGGAATTCGTGGTTGTTCCGGTCTGGGTTGTAGTGGCTACTGTTACCTGGTATCCCTTCTGAATTCTCCACTCAACCAGGTAATCAAGATTTTCGAGTACATCATCATTATCATTGCAGATATATAACAATGTTGGCACCTGATAATCATCACGTATTGCCACCTGATCATAATTCAACGTATTTGCTTTATACATGCCCTCAAAACTACGTGATATTTTACCACTTCTGGTCTTGGCATTGATTCCGCCTCTGCCCTTGGTTTCCACTTCTACTACTAGATTGCTGTATATCGTTAAACTGCGGTCGCCTGCATTATACTGGAAAGGACAGAAGGTTATCGGTACAAGACGATAATCTCGCATGATTGCCGGCTCACCTGCCCAGGCAATAGTTTCAGGAAATACTCCCCTGCTTCCATAAAATTCTTCATTGATTGCAAATCTATCTACATTCCCCTCGCCATCATGATGCATCTCTTCTTCCGGATAGATTATCACGTCATTGATCACTGTCTTTTCGAAACTTACAATTCTCAGCTCCGGTGTACCCTGATCTGGGATTATCAATGCCCTGGTAAATACAGGAACATCTGGATATCCCGTCTCAAGCAGGTCACTGGATTCTGGATAAGTTATATAGGTATAATCAATCCCATCATAAGTTTTAGTTTCTACTTCATAACCATCTAAATTAAATTCAATTGACGCCGCACTACGACTTTGCTGGTCACAGGTATAAAGCTCTGTTGATTGATTACTTTGGATTTCTACCCACGCTGCTGTCAAAACGGTGAATGCCATAAGTAAAAAAATTAAAAACAATTTTTTTTTCATTTTTACATCCTTCTTAAAAATATTTTTTCATTCTTGTGCGCATATTTATTTTTGGGGACTTCCCCAGTTCTAGTAACGATATGATAGTTGAATACTTATTAGCCTTAAGGCATACCACCTATTGAAAACCCCTCCCTGTCAAGGTCTAAGAATCTCCTTCTTTTCATAGGACTCCTGCTTAATATTTCTAATATTAAAGCAGGAAATGTCCTTTTGTTAGTCAAGACTTTTTTTACTATAACCAGTAATAAAGCCTGAAAATCTACACAAAAAAGGTATTGGGTTAGGACGGTATTCCCGGAAACGCCTGCCCCGATGTATCGGGGACTTAAGACCGGGCAGGGGCACAACCAGAATTTATTAAATGAAAAGCTATATTCTTTGATAAATAATCTATTGTTCGTTTTGAAATAAAACTATTTAAATCTCATAAATACTTTTAAATTAAAAAACCGGGAAATTTTCTTACAATATTACATCTAAACTTTTATAAATAAAAGAATTATGTCTTTCTAACAGTATCAGGTTGACCCCCCCTGCACCCTCCCTGTTGGTTCCCTGTGGCTTGAGTTTAAAATTTTGATAGTTATGGCTTTGATTGATAACATTAGTTTAGTCATTTCTGAAAGTTTTTCTTCAATTGAATGTGATTGTTATCTTTAGTATCTGCTGATCTCAAGCAGATACTAATTGAAAATAGTAATGGGCTTCCAAAGCTTGTTACCTTGGAAGCCCATGGTTATCTTATTTATCCTATCATGGATTTGATGTCGTCTTCCACATTGGTGATAGGGGCGATATTGAAGTTTTTAACTAATACATCTACAACTGTAGGTGAAAGGAAAGCTGGTAAAGTTGGTCCCAGATGGATATTCTTTACTCCTAAATATAAGAGGGCAAGCAGTACTGTGACGGCTTTTTGTTCATACCAGGCGATGTTATAGACTATGGGCAGGTCATTGATGTCGTCCAGTCCAAAGACTTCTTTGAGCTTGAGGGCAATTAGTGCCAGAGAATAGCTGTCATTACACTGACCAGCATCCAGAACGCGCGGGATGCCACCGATGTCACCCAGGTTCAGTTTATTATAGCGGAACTTGGCGCAGCCGGCAGTGAGGATCACAGTATCTTTGGGTAAAGCTTCAGCAAAATCTGTATAATAGTTTCTGCTTTTATGGCGTCCATCGCAGCCAGCCATTACTACAAACTTCTTGATAGCACCAGATTTTACGGCTGCTACCACTTTATCAGCCAGAGCCAATACCTGATTATGAGCAAATCCGCCAACTATACTACCGGTTTCAATTTCCGTAGGTGCTGGTAAGGTTTTTGCCAGAGCGATAACAGCAGAGAAGTCTTTTGCCTGTCCTTTTTCTGCAGCAGCAATGTGTTTCACGCCGTCAAAACCAACATTATTGGTGGTAAATATGCGGTCTTTATAAGAATTCTTCGGGGTTACTAAGCAGTTTGTAGTCAGGATGATCGCACCATTGAACTTTTCAAATTCTTCACCCTGCAACCACCAGGAATTTCCATAATTTCCTACAAAATTATCGTATTTCTTGAAGGCAGGATAATAATTGGCTGGCAGCATTTCGCCGTGAGTATAGATATCTACGCCAGTACCTTTAGTCTGCTCAAGTAATTCTTCCATGTCCTTAAGATCATGACCGGAAATCAGGATAGCAGGATTTTTACGTACTCCAATATTAACATTAGTGAGTTCCGGGTGACCATAAGTTTCAGTATTGGCAGCATCTAATACAGCCATGGCATCTACAGAATACTTTCCGGTTTCCATTACCAGAGCGATCAGTTCATCCACACTTAAGCTGTCATCTAAAGTAGAGATGAGTGCCTTTTCGATGAATATGACGATTTCTTTGATCTCTTTGCCTAAGCGGATAGCGTGGTCTGCATAAGCAGCCATACCTTTCACGCCAATGATACTGAGTTCACGCAATGAACGGACATCTTCATTTTCAGTTGTGAGAATGCCTACAGCAGTAGCTTTGGCATCGATATCTTCATCAGTAACTGTGAAATTAGCAGCATCATGCGTGGCAAATTTGCCGGCATTAAGACCCATTTTAGCAACTTTGCTCTTCAGAATATCACGTGTTTTGATAGTTTCTTTGATTGCCTTGATGAAGTAATTGTGGTCAAAATTAGCATTAGTGATAGTAGAGAAAAGGTTTTCTACGATGAACTTATCCATTTCATTACAGGGTTCAGCATATTTTTTCCTGATAGCGAGTGGAATCTTAGCGCGGAAAATAGCTAATCCTTTCAGTGAATAGATCAAAAGGTCTTGCAGATTAGCAACATCCTGCTTTTTCCCACAAGCTCCGTTAATTGTACAGCCTTTGTTACCGATAGTTTCCTGACATTGAAAACAAAACATACTCATAATAATCTCCTTATTTATTTTTTATTTGGATCAAGTATAATTGTAGCAGCACTTGGTTTGGGAAGCTTCATTACCAGAACCCGGACATTTGCTTCCGTCTTATTGTAAATACAGTGCACGATATTTTTGGGACTTTCCACCAGATCATCGGTTTCTACCTGAATATTTTCCTCACCTACTAAGATATTAGGTCTGCCTTCCAAAACGTAGAAGGTTACATCTACAGGTGTGATATGGGGTTTTAGTTCTTCTCCGGGCATCAGGAGCAGGTGCATGATCTGGGCATACTGTGAGTCATGCAGTTTGAAGCTTTGGATACCATGGGGATTGGCTGCCTGAGGCAGATTGTGATAATTATTAATAATCATTAGATTATCTCTCCTTTGATTGAGATCACATTTACTTTTACCATCATAAATTTCTGAGCTTTCTCCAGCGCTTTCTGGATGATGAATTCTGTACCACCGCAGCAGGGAACTTCCATGCGGGCAATAGTTACGGAATTTATCTTGTGGGTTTGAAAGATCATTGCCAGTTTCTCTATATATTGATCTATATCTTTATCAAGTTTGGGACACAAAACGATAGGAACCCGTCCTTTAATAAATTTAGCGTGAAAATCAGGATAAGCAAACGGAACACAGGTAGCTGCTATCAAAAGGTCAGCATTTTCCAGATAGGGTGCAGATGCATTAAGCAAGTGCAGTTGAACTGGCCAGGTCTGTAATTCCGGCTGAGCAACAGTTTTTTCTACTACCTTTGGTGGTATGCGGTCAATAGTCTGAGTCTGAGTAGAAGGACAGCCTCCTGAAGGGCAGGTATCCTCATTAATTTTGGGGATTGGCATGCCTTTGCGAAGTAAAATTGCCAAAGCCTGTTCAAAATATTCCTTCTGATCATGATCACGCAGGTGTTTCAGATGTGCCTTGATCGTATTAGGTCCGGCTTTGATGATATTTTCCAGCACTATCGCCTCATCATAAGCCTCAGCTTCTCGAGTAGTTACGGAAATAGCACCCAGTGGACAATCACCAATGCAGGCACCCAGTCCATCGCAAAAAAGGTCACTCACCAGTCTGGCTTTACCGTCAATTATCTGCAATGCTCCTTCTGGACAGCCGGGAATACAGTTCCCGCAGCCATTGCATTTATTCTCATCAATATAAATAATCTCTCTTTTCATTATCTCTCCTTAGTTAATATTCACTAACATAATAAATAAAAAAATATAACTCAGGTGATCATTTTCTTAACCGCATTCCAAAGCAGTTCACCTTCCAGATTAAGGTCAAAATTACAGTCTGCCAGACACCATTGATTGATCAGCAGGCGCAGAGAACCAAAGATGATACGAAACATTTCCCGGGCGGGAATATCGGCACGCAATTCGCCTTTGAACTGTCCTTCGCGGATGATATTCTGCATAGTGCTGGCATGCTGGTGCATGATATCCAGCATTTTTTGGGAATAGCGGGGATCGTCTCTAAAGATACCTTCAGCAAACATTACTTTGGCTGCTGAGGGGTTGGCAGAAAATCTCTGATAGCGGTCAAATAAGAATTTTTTTATTTTGTCCATGCTATCGAGTTCCTGCTTTTCAGTTTCAGTAAGCACAAAGCGTGAGATATCCTGGAAACTATCGAGCATTGCCATGATAATATCATATTTGGAATCAAAGTGACGATAGATGGCTGGTTCAGAAAACCCGACTTCTTTTGATATATTTTTGATAGTGAGGTTCTGGATACCTTGACCGGCGATCAGATCGATTGAGATATTTACTATCTGCTGCTGTCTTTCCGTAAGTTCCATCTGAACCTCCTGTTTCTTAATGCGTGCCAATAGTTAGTGAACGCTAACTAATGTCAAGTTTTTTTAATTTGAGGCCCAGCTAAAACCTTGCGAATGGTTGCTAAACCTCCGCAATGGTTGACTTTAAGATAATTAAGGTATAAATAAGTTGTCGGGTCTGGTCACCACCATTGCGGAGGTGCAAGACCATCCGCAAGGTAGTTTATATTTATTCTAAGTACTTAATCCAGCTGGAAACTATCACCTAATTGGGGGATTACTACTTCCCAGTTATAGGTTTCTCGGATGTGGTCTGCCATGGCTGCGGATGCTTCTGGGTTACCGTGAACTATGAATACTTTTTTAGGTGCTTTATTAAAAGCCATCAGCCAGGCGAGCATTTCAAAATAATCTGCATGTCCTGAGAAGCCATCTATCATTTCCACTTTTGCCGTAATGGGCACATGTTTGCCGTGTATAGTAACTGTTTCCTTTTTTTCCTGCAGGGTTCTGCCACGAGTACCTTCAGCCTGGTAGCCGATCAGGAGCACAGTGTTTTTGGCATCAGGCAGAGTTCTTGCCAGATGATGCAAAATGCGACCACCAGAAACCATACCACTGGCAGAAATGATAATAGCATTTGATCTCACTTTATTTATGCTCATGGATTCTTCTTTAGAGCGGCAGATATGCAGATCAGCGGTGCGGAAAATATCTTTACCCTGCATTTTCTGCATCCGGGCAAAAAGATCAAAATCCTGGATATGATTATTAAAGATCTGTAAAGCTTCAATTGCCATCGGTGAGTCCACGTAAACCGGCATTTTGGGGATTTTTCCATCTTCTTCCAGCTCGCGGATGAGATAAAGTAATGTCTGGGTACGCCCCACAGAGAATGCCGGGATCACCAGTACTCCACCACGCTGATGGCTTTCATTGATCACCCTTTCCAGGTCAGCAGCAGCATCCACATCAGAGTGAGTGCGATCTCCATAAGTAGATTCCAGGATCAGATAATCTACGTTATAAACCTGGTCTGGATCATTAAGCACCGGAATTTCCGGGCGTCCCAGATCACCAGAAAAGAGAATTTTGCGGGAAGCATCATTTTTTGTAGTCTTAAAATCGATTAGAGAAGCTCCCAGAATGTGCCCTGAATCATGAAATCTAACCCGGGTATTTTCTGATAACTGATAAATATCACCATAAAATATAGGTTTAAAGAGAGGAATAGTTTTTTCAGCATCTTCGCCATTATAAAGCGGTTCTGCTGGAGAATGCTTACTGAATCCCTTTTTATTTGCCCATTTGGCGTCTTCTTCCTGAAGATGTGCACTATCGCGCAGCACCACTTCACAAAGATCTGCCGTGGCTTGAGATGAGATTATCCTGCCATGGAATCCCTCTTTCACAAAGCGGGGCAGATAGCCACAGTGATCTATATGAGAATGAGTGATAAATATATGATCAAAACTTGCCGGAGGCACTGCAAAAGGATCCCAGTTCTTTCTACGGTTTTCTCTTCTACCCTGGAACATGCCACAATCTACCATGATATTTTTATCATCAATTTCTAACTGGAATCGGGAGCCGGTTACTGTACCGGTAGCGCCATGAAAGGTAATCTTTGCCATAATTTCTCTCTTTTTGATTTTTTCTTAAACTTATTATCAGCAATCATCCGTCAATGATTTTCTCCTGGCAGCCAGCGGAAGGCTTTAAGAGATATTTTGCCATTTTTATTAAAAACCACACCTTCTGATTCCAGCAGGGAACGGTGATATTCCGTCCATTGATCATCACCATATTGACTGATCTCACCTTTGGCATTGAGCACGCGATGCCAGGGGATATCCGAACCGGAAGGGGTATTGTGAAGGGCATAACCAACCAGCCTTGCCTGTCTCGGCAATCCAGCCAGTTCAGCTATCTGCCCATAGGTTGCCACCTTTCCAGGGGGTATTTTTCTCACAACCTGATAGATCTTTTCATAAGAGCTCATAATTTCCTCTAAATTATACCTAATCTGAGCGATTCTGTTTTGTTTCAGATTGCTAATATCTTTGAGCAGATTGAGTTGCGAAAAATTGCAGGAATACCTTAATGGTATTTCAAAACCTTTCGCAACTTCAAGATGCCAAAAAGATTAGTGATATGAGAAAATGAGAATCGCTCAGGTTAGGTTATATTAATAACCTCGATTTATATCAACCTGATTAGGCATTTTGCCGGTTTTATAATATTCATTGAGCATGTCAGCCAGATGCTGAACCCGCAGAAGTTCTGTATCGTAATTTGCAAAAGCACCACCCCGATGTGGACTAAGCACCACATTTTCCAGTTCATGAAACGGCAGGTTCCCGGGATATGTATGCTGTCTATCTGCTGATGAGTGGGGATAATTATACCACACATCCAGCCCGGCAGCAGCAATTTTGCCGGATTTCAGCAGGTCATAAAGAGCTTGTTCTTCTATCAATTTTCCCCTGCCAATATTTACCAGCAAAGCAGATTCAGGTAATAATTCCAGTTTCTCACGATCAAGGATATTTTCTGTGTGAGTAGTCAAAGGAAGAGTCACTAAAAGTATATCAGTTTTTGGTAAGAGGATTTCCAGGTCAGATGCTGGATGGATTTCCACGCCATTTTCCTGATACATTTTCTGACACGAATGACGTGTGGCAGAGATATTTGTTTTCATCCCCCTGCACATTTCCGCCAGATGTCTGCCTACTGAGCCATACCCCATAATCAGAACATTTCTGCCTGCGATCAAGCGGTTTGCCAGTCCTTCATAACGTGGTGTCCAGTCACCTTTCTGCAATTTATTATGTGCCGGGATAATACTTTTTGCAGCGGTAAGCAGCAGGGTAAATGCCATTTCAGCAGTAGGCAGGGCATTATGATGCAGATTATGCAATTTAAGATGAGGATATTTCCTGACGACTTCAGCAGTTTGAGCTGAAATCCCCGCATAGGGAACAATCAAATATTCCAGGTCAGGAGCCTGAGAAATAAATTCTTCTTCCGGTCTGCCCCAGATGAGTATTTGATAATCAGGCTTTTCCGGCAGAGTGGTGCCCCATTGAATATTGATAGAATCATCCAGACCTTCATAAAGAAACTTTTTTTGCCAGTCAGTATATTCCCCATAAATAAAGATATTCATTTTTACTCCCGATTTATTCAAAACCATTAAAGCAAATCTGCTAATTATTGACAAACAAAATAGCTGAGAATCGATATTCAACTCTACTCTCTCGCCCTTCTATTGGATATATAACACCCCTGTAGAGGAACAACAAAGCACGTACTCACATTAAAATGTCAGTATGTGCTTTGTTGTTCTGGAGGAAGATTTCCATCAGGCCTGTAGAGATAAATTTTGAAAGCGGATAAAGATGGAATTGGTAAAATGAATATATAATATTTTTACTAAAGAAAATAATTTATATCAGTATAAGCGAAAAAGTTTGACATTAAAAGCAGCTAAGTGCAAATTATAGAAGGGTTGTAAATATGGTAATCAGGAATGGATTAGTCGCTTTAAAAGGCGAGGACGAATTAAAAAAAATATCCATCATCGTAGAAGATGGTAAAATCAAAGAGCTTACGGATACAATTCCGGCAGATGATGATATAATCGATGCTGAAGGGCTTTATGTCCTTCCCGGTGGAATAGATGCTCATGTGCATTTTAACACCCCGGGCTTTGAACTGCGTGAGGATTTTTATCATGGAAGCAGTTTTGCTGCAAGTGGAGGAATAACCACTGTTTTTGATATGCCCTGCACGAGTTTGCCTCCAGTTACAAGTCTGGCAAACCTGAAGATTAAGCTGGAAGTGGTTAAACAGCAGTCAGTGGTAGATTATATGTTTTATGGGGGAGTAAATGGTAATGATCTGGGAGATTTCAGAACGAGGATGAGAGAGCTTGCTCCCTATGTGGCAGGATTTAAGTGCTATCTGAAATCGGGTATGGACACCTTTGGCAGTGTGACATATACTGAATTGCGGGAAATATTATTAATGAGCAGGGAGCTGGGTCTTCCGATACTGCTTCATGCAGAGGATGAGGCATATATACTGACAGCAGAGAAAGTGCAGCGCAAGCTGGGTTCAGGTGTGGATAATTATTACAAAAGTCGTCCGGAAGAAGCAGAGATAATTGCCGTAAGTCAGGCAGCAAAACTGGCTGAGGAGACAGGGGGTGATCTGCAGATTGTGCATATCAGCACAGGGGAAGCGGCAAAGGTAGCAGTAAAATATGGGGTTAGTGTGGAAACCTGTCCGCAATATCTGGCCTTTAATCTGGACGATTTTCGAAAGCAGGGAAGCGTATTGAAATTGGCACCGGTAATCAAGCAGGATGAGCAAGAGAATTTGTGGGATCTGGTAGCAGATGGCACGATCAGTTTTGTGACTTCAGATCATGCAGCCAGTAGAATAGAGGATAAGACTACGGGATCAATCTGGAATGATTATGGAGGAATAGCCGGTAGTGGTCTGCTATTGCCTTATCTGTTTTCTGAAGGTTATATGAAAGGTCGAATAGGTTTAAAAAGGTTGCTGGAGATAATTTGTGAAAATCCTGCTAAGCGGTATGGAATAGCGAATATCAAGGGCAGAATAGCTGAGGGATATGACGCAGATCTTGTTTTGATAGATGCCGATAAGGAGTACGTAGTACACGGAGCAGATTTTTTGTCTAAAGGCAGGATGACACCCTTTGAGGGAAAGGTTTTCAAAGGAAAAGTGGTGAAAACAATCAGGCGTGGAGAGATAATATTTGAATTTGATAAAGGAATAACAGCAGAAGCTGGGAGTGGTAAAATGGTGAGAGTGCAAGGAGAAAAAAATGAATTATCTGATTAAGGGTGGTTATGTGATCTATCCCGACGAAGTGGGATATGAAGTTAAGAAGCAGGATCTATATGTGATTGATGGCAAAGTGAAATATACAGCAGGAAATGATAATGTGGACAGGGAAATTGATTGTGAGGGTAAGATAATCATGCCAGGATTAGTAAATGCTCATCATCACATATATTCTACACTATCCAAAGGCATACCCTGCAAAGTGCCATTTGGTGATTTTCTGGGAAATCTTAAGAATTTGTGGTGGACATTGGATAGAGCACTTGATAAGGAAAGTGTACAGCTTTCCACAGTACTTACAATGGAAGACTGCCTGAAGCAGGGTGTAACTACGATATTTGATCATCATATATCTGCTTCCTATATCAGTGGATCATTGGATCTGATGGCAGAAGTTTTTGAATCTTATGGTATTCAAGGTGTGCTGGCATTTGAGATGAGCGACCGGAATGGCAAGGAGGTTTTTGAGGAATCGTTAAGAGAGAATCTGGAATTTACCCGAAAACATAAGGACAGTTCTGTGCAGGGAATGCTGGGGATGCATGCTTCTTTTACACTCAGCGATGAAAGCTTGCAAAAAATTGCTGAAAGTTCAGATGATCTACCAATCCATATACATGTATCTGAGGATATTCTTGATATGAGAGAAACAATGGATAAATATAATCTATTTATAATTGAGCGATTAAAAAAACACGGATTACTGAGAAAGAATTCACTGCTGGTACATTGCAGTAATCTGACTAAAACTGATTGGAAGAAATTGCATGACGAAGATATATGGATAGTTCAGGCAGTGGATTCAAATCAGAATAACGGTCTGAATGTGGCAAATATCCATGATCTTACTGTCAGGGAGATCAGAGTGACAGTGGGTACAGACGGGATGAGTTCAAATATTATGAAATCATATAAAAATTCCTATATTTTCTGCAAATATCAAAATGGTAGTGCTGATGAAGGTTATTCTGAGATGAATGGTCTTCTAAAGAATTCTTATGCATTGAAGCAGGCATATGGTTATGATCTGGGGATTATGGAAGATGATGCAGCAGACCTGGCAATCTTTGATTATATTCCTGCTACACCGTTTGACAGTGATAGTTTTCTGGGTCATTTTATTTTTGGGATCACAGAATCCCGAGCTCAATATGTGATAAAAGGTGACAATATACTGCTGGATAATTATCAGGTTACTTTGGATCCCTACGCAGATTTGAAGGAGCGTAGTGGAGAAATATCGAAGGGATTATTTGAAAGATTTATAGAATTGAAGGAGAAAAACTGATGAGTATGGTGATGAAACCAGTCGTTTTCGGGGATTTGTTGAACTGGATATGCAGCGAATATGAAAAACAGAGAAGCATTTTTGGGATAAATGATGCCAGTTTTTTCCGTAATCGGGGAAAGAATCACTTTAGTTCAGGGGGACATGATTATGAGACTATATTAGGACCAGCAGCAGGACCTCATACGCAGTGTGCTCAAAATATAATTTCAGCATATTTGACCGGTTCAAGATTTTTTGAACTGAAAACAGTGCAGATCCTGGATGAACTTGATATAGAAAAGCCCTGTATAGAAGCAGAATATGAAGGTTATAATACAGAGTGGAGCACAGAATTGAGCGTAGAAGAGGCATATCAGGAATATGTGAAAGCCTGGGTTATAATGCACTTTTTGAGGGATTTTCTGGAATTATCTGAACAGGATGAAGGTTTCATCTTTAATATGAGTGTGGGCTATGATCTAAAGGGGATCAAGTCTCCCAAAATTGATAAATTTATCAATAACCTGGTTGATGCAGGTAATGAGTCATATTTCAATCAATGCGTGCGGGAGCTGAGAGACTTTGTCAGTAAACGACTAGACATGGAAAAATGGAGTGATAAGATTATAAATATACCTTCACAAATCTCAAATTCAATAACGCTATCGACGATGCATGGCTGTCCTCCAGAAGATCAGGAAGCAATTTGCCGATATTTGCTGGGAGAAAAGAAACTGCATACATTTCTGAAATTGAATCCAACTTTACTAGGATATGAATATGTGCATGAAACAATGCAGAAATTGGGGTTTAATCTGGAATTGAAGCCAGATACTTTTGCGCATGATCTGCAATATGGGGCAGCAAAAGAAATTGTGTCTGCTCTTATGGCCTACGCAGAGAAGCAGGACAGGATGTTTGGAGTAAAGCTCTCAAACACTTTGCCAGTAAAGAATCTTAAGCAGGTTTTACCAGGAAACGAAATGTATATGAGCGGGAAAGCACTTTTTCCATTAACTATCAATCTGGCACACAAACTACATCTGGATTTTGGTCAGAAGTTAAATATTTCTTATTGTGGAGGAGCAGAATTTGAGAATATCAAGGATATTGCTGCAAGTGGTATTAGACCCGTAACAATGGCTACAAATCTACTGAAACCGGGGGGATATAAAAGAATAGCTCAATTGTGTGAAATTCTCAATGACAGTTCTTTACCGGAGCAGATAGATCAACAAGTGCTGTCAGAACTCGCTGATCGTGCCGTAAACAAGGATTATGGATATGGTAAGTTCAACGTCAGTGTAAAGAATAATAATAAGTTACCTATTTATGACTGTGCGGGAGCTGGCTGTCAGAAAGGTTGCCCAATCGAGCAAGATATTCCAGAATATATCAGACTGGTTGCGGAAGAAAAATATGCTGAAGCATTGCAGGTTATTCACTTAAGAAATGCTCTGCCCCATATTACTGGTTATATATGTGAACAGCCCTGTCAAACAAAATGCGTGCGTGTGGATTATGAATATCCGTTATCAATCAGAGAAATAAAAAAGGAAGCAGCAGCGGAAGGATATTATGAATATCTTGAGAGCTTAACAGCCAGTGAAATTAATGGAGCAAGCGTGGCGATAATCGGAGCGGGGCCAGCAGGACTTTCGGCAGCATTATATTTACGAAGACAGGGAATGCAGGTGAAAATATATGAAAAGGAGTCATCTGCCGGGGGATTGGTAAGACAGGTGATACCTGGTTTCAGGCTACCGGAAGAAGTGATTGATAAAGATCTGGAAATGCTCATACGTTGTGGTGTGGAAATCATTTATAATTCAAAGGTGGGGGTCGACGAATTGCTCTCAGCTGGAAATAAATATGTGATATTAGCAATTGGAGCAGGAAAGAGCAGGAATTTGAAACTGAAGGGTGATAATGATAAAGTTTTCCATGCTCTGGAATTTTTGCGGAAAAATAAACGAAATGAGTTTCCCATGAAGGAAATTCAGAATATTGTAGTTACAGGTGGAGGTAATTCTGCCATGGATAGTGCCCGGGCAGCAATCAGGCGCGGTGGAGTGAAAAATGTGAGCCTGGTTTATCGCAGAACAGAAGCTGAGATGCCGGCAGATAAAGAAGAATTTGAAAATGCTTTGAAAGATGGAGTGGAATTCAGAGAACTATTACAGCCAGTGGCATATAAAAATGGAGAATTGATCTGTCAGCCGATGAAATTGGGTGAGATCGATAATTCTGGACGCAGGCAGGCAATACCTGCTGCTGAGCCGGTGGTTCTGATTCCTGCTGATCTGGTGATTTCCGCAATTGGTGAAATTGTTGATCAGGATTATTTGAAGGCTAATCATATTGACGCCAAAAATGAATGTGTAACAAATCTCAAAAATGTGTATATAGCTGGAGATGCCAGGCGAGGGCCTTCTTCGGTGGTTCAGTCAATGGCAGATGGGATTGAAGCTGCTGAGCAGATTTTGAAGAAAGAAAAGATAGAATATAAGACTGATCAAGTGGAAAAATCTTACCTGGAAATTGAAAGCGAGATATATAAATTACATAAAGAGAAAGGAAAGATAAAACCAGTAGCTGATGATATCAAGCTGGAAACAGAGCGCTGCTTGAAATGCGATTATCTGTGCAATAAATGCGTGGAAGTATGTCCCAATCGGGCTAATGTGGCTATCAGGGTGAATTCAACTCGATTGTTAGATCATTTTCAGATCATCCATTTAGATAAATTATGTAATGAATGCGGAAATTGTGAGACCTTCTGCCCCTATCAGGGGAAGCCTTATAAAGATAAATTCAATCTATTCAGTTCAGCAGAAGATTTTGCCGAAAGCAATAATAATGGGGTGTATTTCAGCGGTGATAATCAAGGTCTTGTACGTTATTTTGAAGTAGAAGGTGAGTTTATTGATGAGGATGGATTTATGGTGAAAGATAAAACAGGGAAAGAGGTGTTCATCTCTCCCGAAACCGTGGAAGTGATCAAATCAATTAATGAAAAATATGGATATCTAATTAAATTATAGAAGGGACATTATATGGATTACAAGGCAATAAAAAATCTGGCAGAAAGTTATACAAAAGAAACTGCAAAACTCTTGAGCAGGATGATCCAGACACCATCATTTTCGGGTAAAGAAGCTGATATGGTAAAACTTCTGAAGCGTGAAATGGAAGACCATGGATTTGATGATGTGCGGATTGACGGATTAGGCAGTGTTATTGGTAAAATAGGAAACGGTAAGAGAATTATAGCTTTTGATGCTCATATAGATACCGTGTATCCCGGAGATACAGCAGACTGGAATTTTCCACCTCATTCAGGAATGATTGATAAGGATCGGGTATGGGGACGTGGTAGCTCAGATCAGTTAGGCGGCATGGCAGCCATGCTGACAGCTGGGAAGATCATCAGGAAACTGGGTTTGAATAAAGAATTTACAATTTTGTTTACCGGTACTGTGATGGAGGAAGATTGTGATGGAATTGCCTGGGAATATCTGATTGAGGAAGAAGGTATCAAGCCTGAGCTGGTAGTAAGCACTGAGCCCACGAGTTTGAATATATATCGTGGTCATAGAGGCAGAATGGAGATAGAAGTAGAAGTGAAAGGCGTTTCCTGCCATGGTTCAGCACCTGAGCGGGGAGTTAATGCTATTTATAAAATGGCATCTATCGTGAAAGAAATCGAAAAATTACCTGCCGAACTAAAAGATGATGATTTCCTGGGTAAAGGAACAATTACCACTACGATATTCAAATCAGATTCAGCCAGCCAGTGTTCTGTACCTGACCGGGCAAGAATTCTGCTGGATAGAAGGCTTACTGTGGGTGAAAATAAAGAAAGCTCTGTGGCAGAAGTGCGAGCCTGTTGTGATCGGGCAGGGATCAGTGATGCTGAGATAACGGTTCCCCTATACGAGGAAAAAGCATATACTGGTAAAATATATCCAGTAGAGAAATATTTTCCAACCTGGGTATTACCCAAAGATTCCCTATGGCTGAAAAGTGCGGAAGAGGCTTATATTAATTTATTCGATAAAGCTCCCAAAATAGATAAATGGACTTTCAGCACTAATTGTGTGTTCATTATGGGCAAGCATCCTGAGATCAAATGTCTGGGACTGGGTCCTGGAGATGAAGATCAGGCACATGCCGTAAATGAGAGTGTGAAGATCAGTGACCTTTGGCAGGCAGCAGCATTTTATGCTGGACTGGTTGCGAAACTTAATGAGGGATAGAAGTATGAAGATAATCCATGATGAAATAAATATGCTGAAAGATCTGACAACTGATATGTATGGTAAAAACTTCCTTTTAACCTGGGAAAAATCACTGGAAGAGATCAAAGCAACTGTTTTGACCACTAAGATTTTACAATTGCTCTTTGAAAATAATATATCAGCAAAAATATTTGAGTCAGGGCTGGCAGTATCTAATTTCCGTGATAATTCCACGCGCACACGGTTTAGCTTTGCATCTGCAGCAAATCTGCTGGGTCTTAGCGTGCAAGATCTGGAAGAGAGCAAATCTCAAATTGCTCATGGTGAAACTGTACGTGAAACTGCTAATATGATCTCATTTCTAACTGAGGTTATAGGCATCCGGGATGACATGTATCCTGGTCTGGGAGACAGCTATCAAAGAGAGGTTGCAAAAGCAGTGCAATATGGATATGATAATGGTATATTAGCATCAAAACCCGTTATAGTAAACCTGCAGAGTGACCTTGATCATCCTACTCAGTCTCTTGCGGACCTGTCAAAACTGGTAGATTATTTTGGTGGTATAGATAAACTAAAAGGCAAAAAGATTGCTGTGAGTTGGGCATATTCACCAAGCTATGGCAAACCATTATCTGTACCACAGGGATTGATCGCCTTGATGAGCAGGCTGGGAATGAAGATTAATCTGGCGTACCCCAAAGGTTATGAATTATTACCCGAAATTGAAGAACTGGCAAGGAAAAATACAATTAAAAGCGGGGGAGAATTCATGATCTGCGATAATATGGAGCAGGCATTCGAAGGAGCAGATATAGTATACCCCAAATCCTGGGCACCTTTGAGTATTATGCGAACCCGTACAGAACTGATGCAGAACAAGGATTTTAAGGGTTTAGATGAGCTCGAAAAGAAATGCCTGATCATGAATGCCGAACATATGGATTGGGAATGCAATCAGAAAAAAATGGGACTTACCCGTGATGGTAAGGCATTATATATGCACTGCCTCCCTGCCGATATTACCGGGGTCAGTTGTGAACACGGGGAAGTATCGGCTGAAATATTTGATAAATATATGGTGGACACATATCAGCAGGCAGGGTATAAGCCTTTTGTGATAGCAGCCATGATACTGTTGGCAAAAACCCGTAAACCTGTTGATGCCTTGCAGCAGCTTCTGCAAAATGGAAGCTTGCGTAAAAAGTATTAAAAATAAATTTGAGAGGATAAAATGAATAAAGACAAAGAAGCAGTACTGAAAAATACTGTCCAAAGATGTATTGAAAAGAATATTATCATTCCCACTTATGCTCAGATGCGTAACCCTGAACTTGTGCCGGATAAAATTAAAGAAGAATTAAAGCATATTGGCTTATGGGATTTGCATCCCTATAACCTTTTTCGCCTTACCTGGAAAAATGAGCCAGTAGAAACCGGTGGTGGTTTTGGTAAAGTCAACTATATTGAATTGCCCTATGAATTGACAGGTGTAAAAGCCCGGATAGTAGTATTGATCGGTAAATACTTCCCTACAGGTTCTCACAAAGTGGGAGCGACTTTTGGCCCGCTGGTGGAAAAACTGGTGGCTGGTGATTTTGATCCCACTACCCAGAAAGCTTTATGGCCCTCCACAGGCAACTACTGTCGAGGAGGAGCTTATGATTCCTATCTGCTGGGCTGTCATTCGATTGCAGTACTACCGGAGGAGATGAGTCAGGAACGCTTTGACTGGCTGCATGAAGTGGGAGCTGAGGTTTTTGCCACTCCAGGCTGTGAAAGCAATGTGAAAGAAATATATGATAAGGCAAAAGAACTTTGCCATGATCGGGGAAATAAAATAGTTAATTTGAACCAGTTCAGTGAAATTGGGAATCCTCTCTGGCATTATGCAGTAACAGGACCTGCCATGGAGGAAGTGTTTAATGAAATAAAAACCGAAGAAAGCAGATTCAGTTCCGTATTTTTAACGCAGGGTTCAGGAGGAACACTGGGATCAGCAGAATATCTGCGTACAAAATTCCCCCGGATAATAGTTGGTGCAGGTGAAGCCTTGCAGTGCCCCACATTATTGTATAATGGTTATGGGGGACACAGGATAGAAGGTATTGGCGATAAACATGTTCCCTGGATCATGAATGTGCGTAATATCGATCTGGTGATAGCTATTGATGATAATCCTAATATTGACCTGATGAGATTATTTAATGAAGATAAGGGGCATGAATACCTGCAAAATAAAGGCGTGGCATCTGAGATGATCAAAAAGCTGGAATTATTAGGTATTTCTTCTATTGCCAATATCATGGGGGCTATCAAGACTGCTAAATATTATGAAATGAATGAGAATGATATAATATTTACCGTGGCAACAGACAGCATGGAAATGTATGGATCTCGTTTAATAGAAAGCAGAGAAAAGCAGGGAGAATATTCTCTTACTCAGGCAGCAATAGATTATAATGCGGCATTGATGGGATTAAGTATAGATAATATGCTGGAGCTTTCTTATTATGACCGCAGAAGAATGCACAATCTGAAATATTTTACCTGGATAGAACAGCAGGGCAAAGATGTTGAAGAGCTTAATGCCCAGTGGTATGATGAGCATTACTGGGAGAGACAATTCAATAAAGTATTTGAATGGGATGAAAGGATAAATGAATTCAATGCCCGGACGGGTTTATTAGAAAAGCTGAAATAGGAATGTAAATGCAAAGTGGATCAACTGATAAGATCATTTTTGAGTGCGTAAATTGTGGCAGGCACTATTCTGTAACTGAAGTGGAATATCTGTGCCCTGCCTGCAGCGCTCAAAATACTACTGATCAGCCACCAGAAGGAGTATTGAAGACTATATATGATTATGAAATCTTAAAAAATCAATACGGAACAGAGCTGCATAACCATCTGGAAAAAACCGGTTTTATTGATCTATTACCAATTAATTCAAGGCAATCATTATCATATTTGAAAGTCGGCAACACTCCACTCTATGAGATAAATATCCCTGAAAATAGACAGCCGCCACATAAACTTCTCTTTAAAGATGATAGCCAGAATCCTACTTTTTCTTACAAGGATAGAGCTTCAAATCTGGTCTCTGCTGTAGCAAAGGAGAGAGGTATCAATACAATTATTGCTGCTTCCACTGGTAATGCAGGTTCTTCTCTGGCAGGAATTGGTGCTGCTCAAGGTCAGAAGATAATCATATTAGTTCCAGAGAAAGCGCCAATTGCCAAACTGGTTCAGATAGCAATGTACGGAGCAGAGATTATTCCCGTAAGTGGCAGCTATGATGATGCTTTTGATCTTTCTGTGCAGGCTACTGCAGAACTGGGTATCTATAATAGAAATACTGCTTATAACCCCTTTACTATTGAAGGGAAAAAAACTGCTGCTTATGAGATTTACAGTCAAATGGGAAAAACGCTTCCTGACAGGGTATTTATACCTGTAGGTGATGGATGTATTATTGCCGGGATATATAAGGGTTTTGAAGACCTGCTTAAAACGGGTATAATCAATCATATCCCGGAGATCATCTCAGTGAGGGCAGAAAATCCTGAAACAATAGCAGACTCCATTTCAGTTAAAATCCCACGTAATTATTATATGTCGAAGCAATTTCTGGAAAAATACAAAGGGAAATCAATCAAGGTATCAGATCACTCCATCCTCCATGCAGGCAGTATATTAGCTGCAAGATTTGGACTTTTTGCCGAACCCGCAGCAGCGGCAGCTTATGCCGGATATTTAAGTTATATGGAAGAATATCAGTTAGAAAAAAACAGCCGGAATGTGGTATTACTGACCGGCTCTGGATTAAAAGACATCAAGGCAGTATCAGCTCTGATCAAAATTCCGGAATCGATTGAGCCCGATCTGGCGTCATTAAGAAAGAAATTATCCCGATACATTTGAGGAGGGAAATATATGAAATCTAAACCAAGAAAAGATGGTCTGGCAAAAATTATCGGGAAATGCCGTTTTCTGGATGATTATTCCCTGGAAGATATGCTGCATGGTTATTTGCTCTATGCCACAATAGACAAAGGAAAGATCAAAAATATATCTTATCCCCAGGATTATGACCTGAAGGAATTTACTATTGTGCAGGCATCAGATATTCCAGGGGAGAATATAGTTCCTGAGCCGGTATCAGACCAACCCTTTATGACCAAAGGAGAGGTGCTGCACTATGGTCAGGTGATCATGGGAATAGCACATCCTGAATTGAAAACACTTATGAGTTTCATTTCTGCCATCAAAATTGAGTACGAAGAGGAAATGGCAATTACTGACGTAGATACTTGCCTCGATGATAAGGCATTTCAGTTTGGCGAGTGCATGCACATAAGTCACAAGGATGGTGCTAAAGTTGATCCTGAGCATCTGAAACACATTGAAGAGGTGTTTTATACCCAGCACCAGGAGCAGGCTTATCTGGAACCACAAGGGATGCTGGCAGAATATGATCAAAAGAACAGCAAGATAAAGATCACTGGTACCATGCAATGCCCATTTTTCGTGGAAGAAGCAGTGAAAGTGATCATGGGGAATGCTGTAGAAAAAGTGATCGTGGAAACATCTGAAGGGATTGGTGGAGCATTTGGCGGAAAGGAAGATTTCCCTAATCTGCTGGCTGGGATTACAGCTCTGCTTGCCTATAAAGCCCACAAACCAGTGAAGATAAAACTTGAGCGAGCCGATGATCTGCTGATAACCACAAAAAGACACCCATCACGGGTGGCAATTGTCTCCTATACAGATGTCCAGACAGGTAAAATAAAAGCTGTAAATATCAATTATCGCTTAGATGCGGGAGCATATCAAACCCTGTCACCTGTAGTGTTACATCGTGGGATTCTCCATGCCGGTGGAGGTTATAACCTGCCACGCTGCGAGATCAGCGGTTTTCTGCAACAAAGCAATACTCCACCCAATGGAGCTTTTAGAGGATTTGGTGCTCCTCAGGCAATATTTGCCATTGAATCTCATCTTGATAATATTGCCAGAGCAATAGGTAAATCTCCGCTGGAAATGCGTGAAATTAATCTTCTGAGAAAAAATGACAAAATGCCTTCAGGACAGGTAGTTAAAGAAGATCATCTCCATGAATGTATGCAGCGAATACTGGAGATTTCTGATTATGCTAATAAACACAGACAGTTTGAGCAATATAACAAGGATCATAAAGATAAAAAAGGGATTGGACTTGTAATGGCCCTGCATGGTGGCGGATACACCGGTAATGGTGAAAAGGACTTGCAGTCCAAAGTAAAAATGCGGTTGGATAAGAATGCTAATGTCCAGATATTTGTGGCCAATGTGGAGATGGGACAGGGGGCTCATACAACGCTTGCTCAGATGGTAAATGAAGAATTTAATATCCCTCTGGAAAAGGTAAATGTTCAAATTCCCAATACTGGAAAAACCCCTAACAGCGGACCTACTGTAGCTTCCAGGACAATTTATATTGTGGGAAGCTTACTGCAAAAACTTGCTGCAAAGATTAAGTATGAATTGAAATGTGATGATCTGGCGGGTTATATCCAGGATCATCAGGAACTATTCCCCAAAGACTACGAACTCAGCTTTAAGCCAGACCCCAATGATGATTTTGATGATAAAACCAATCAGGGTACTGCTTATCATGATTTTTCCTGGGCTGCCTGCGTAGTGGAAATTGATTATGATCCCCTGCAATATAAAGCGAAAGTGACAAAATGCTGGAATGTGCTTGACATCGGCAGAGTTATCAATCACGATATTGCTCTGGGTCAGGTTTATGGTGGCGTTACCCAGGCTTTGGGCTGGGCACTTACAGAGAATATCTATAAAAAGGGTTATCCCCGAACTCGTGGTTTCACAGATTACACTTTACCCACTACTGAGGATATGCCTGAGATGATAGTGGAATTTATCCATACGGATTCTGCAGTGGCAAAGGGATTAGGAGAAATCCCCATGGATTATCCTGCTCCCGCTGTTCGCAATGCTCTTATCCAGGCAGCAGGAGTTATCATTAATGACCTGCCACTCACACCTGAGCGTATTTATCAAGAGATCAACAGGAGTTCATTATGAAAATAAACTTCTATCTTAATGGCAAAGAAACCAGTATTGATACTGATCCCATGCGACGTCTTTTAGATGTGCTCAGGGAAGACTATAAACTGACTTCTGTAAAAGAATCCTGCGGTGAAGGAGAGTGCGGAGCCTGCACAGTGCTTTTAAATGATATTCCTGTAACCAGTTGCCTGATAAATATCATTCAGGTAGATGGTGGCAGCGTGATCACTGCTGAAGGAATTTCCGAAACACCACTCGGTAAACTGATAGCAGATTGCTATCAGGAAACAAATGCAGTACAGTGCGGTTTTTGTTTCCCGGGTTTTCTGGTAACCTCCTATCATTATCTGGCCAATAATCCTGATCTTGATGAAGATAAGATCAAATGGGCATTATCAGGTAATATCTGCCGTTGCACAGGTTATCGTAAGATCATTGATGCGGTGCAGCTAGTCTGCCGGAAATTAGCTGATCAGGAGCTGAACCATGAAAGTATATAAACCAGAAAACTTGTCGGAGGTCTTAAATCTATTATCTGAGCTTCCGGATAAGAAACTGCTGCTGGCTGGAGGCTCTGATCTGAATATTCTCATTAAACTGGGTAAGATATCAGATGAAGCGATAATATTTATCAACCATTTACCGGAACTGCATGGTGTGGATATGTGCAGCACAAAATTGATCATAGGTGCCACAACTACGATCAGCGAAATTTCCAGCTCAGCAATTATTAAAGAGTATTGCCCATACCTATCTGATTCGCTGATTGATTTTGCTTCACCACCTATAGCGAATTTTGCCACTCTTGCCGGAAATATTGCTAATTCATCACCAACTGCAGACACTGTACCACTACTGCTGGTATTGGAAGCCAAATTGGTATTGAAATCAATAACTACCACCCGGACAGTACCCTTATCTGAATTTTATACCGGATATAAAAAAACCGTGCTCCGAGATGATGAACTGATAATTGCCATTGAAATTCCCTTGAATTTCGCCTGCAAATATCAGCCGCAATACATCAAGATTGGCTCCCGCACTGCTCTTACAATCGCCAAAGTCGCTCTTGCCTTTGTGAAATATGAAGATAATTTCAAAATTGCTGCCGGTAGTTTGAATGAATATCCTCGACGTTTATACAACGTTGAAGAATATATCACCTTACATTCTCAAGATCTAAATGATACTGATCTGATGAATGCCTTAAAAAAGGATGTTACGCCCATAAGTGATTTCCGCTCGGACAAAGAATATCGCCTGCAGGTGTGCTTTAATTACCTGCAGAAATTTATTGAATCTGCTAATACTGATTAAAACTGGATGTGAAAATGAACCTGATAGGAAAAGAAGTTACCCGTATTGACGGTGATCAAAAGGTTACCGGTAAAGCCATTTATGGTAATGATATCAAATTAAATGACATGCTCTATGCTGCCTGCAAATACACAGATATTGTCACTGGCAAAATAATTTCCATAGATACCTCTGCCGCGGAAAAGATACCGGGTGTGAAGACAATTGCTCTCTACAAAGATATACCCGGAGCGCAAAAGGTAGGACCAATCCGGCAGGATTATCTGCCAATTGTGAATGATGAGGTATTCTTCACTGGAGATGTGATAGCAGTGGTTGCTGCAGAAAGCCGGGAAGCTGCCTTCAAAGCAGCAGATGCCATTAAAGTGGAATATGAGCCATACAAACCCCTCACTGACCCGCGCAAGGCAGTATCTCCCAAAGCACGACTTATTCATCCTGAATATAAATCGAATATTGTTAATCATTATCCACTGCGCAAGGGTAACATCAAAATTGGATTTCAAGTAGCTGATGCAATACTTACCAGAACATATACCACTGGTTTCCAGGAACATGCTTATATAGAACCTGAAACGGTAACGGTGGAACCTGATCACTCAACTGGCGGTTTCAATATCTATGGCTCAATCCAAAATCCTTATACTACCCGTAAAGTGGCAGCAATGTATATGAACCTGCCCTTGAACAGGATAAATGTGATACCATCAGTATTGGGTGGATCTTTTGGTGGTAAAGATGATATTATCAATAATATGGTCTGCCGTGCTGCACTTTTATGCCAGATGACCGGGGAGCCTGTTCAGATGACAAATTCCCGTGAAAATTCTCTGCGTGAAAGTTACAAAAGACATCCATATATCATGAATTACAAAGTCGGCTTCACAAGAGAAGGTAGAATAATAGCCATGAAAATTGACATTCTGGCTGATAGTGGAGCTTATTCGTCTCAGACATTTTTTGTCACCTGGCGTTCAGTAGTTCAAGCTACTGGACCTTATGAAATCCCGCATGTAGAAACCGATATCAGGTCGGTTTATACTAATAATTGTTATACAGCAGCATTCAGGGGATTTGGTTCTCCCCAGATAATTTTTGCTCAGGAATCGCTGATGGATGAAATTGCTGTCCATTGTGAACTCACCCCACTTGAGGTACGACTCATCAATGGCTTCAAGCAGGATAGTATTACTGCCTCCGGGCAGATGTTATCTGAGCATAAAGTTTCGCTGCGGCAGGTTTTGAATACTGCAGTAGAAAAAGCAGATTTCGTTAATAAATGGCAGGCAAACAGAGAATTTATAAAATTACCTCCCCGCTACAGAAAAGGTATCGGGCTGGCATGCAGCTATCGTGGTTGTTCTCTGGGTGCAGAAGGTACTGATGTATCCTCTGCAATTGTATCTATCCAGGCTGACGGCAGTTTGATCATTATCACCGCTGTATCTGAAAATGGACAGGGTCTGCAGACTACTATGTGCCAGATCGCCTGTGAAATATTAGGAGTTCCACTTGCTGATGCCATTTTCCTAGCACCACAAACTTCTACTATTGCTGATGGTGGTCCCACGGTGGCATCACGCGGTACAATTGCCGGTGGAAATGCCATAAATGATGCTGCTCAGAAGCTGAAAGAAGACATCTTTGAGATCATCAAAGCTGAGCTCAAAGTAAAAGCGCTCAAAGATACTATCTGGAAAGAGGGTATGATCTATACAAAGTCAGGCAAAAAACCCAAATCTGCTCTCAGTTTCAAGGAAGCAGTAGAAAAAGCTCTACAGGCTGGGATTAATCTTTCGGCTTACGGCTGGTTCAAAGCTCCTGACGTATCCTGGGAAGAAGAAACCGGTAAAGGAGATGCCTATTTCACCTATGTATATGGTTGTCAAATTGCTGAAGTTACTGTTGATTCCTTTACTGGCAAAATAAGCGTTGATCAGGTTTATGCCGCTCATGATGTGGGTCAAACCATTAATCTTCTGGGAGCTCAGGGCCAAATCTATGGTGGTGTTGTGCAGGGTATGGGATATGCCTGCACAGAAGATTTTAATATTTCCGCCGGAGAAGTGCTGTCTGATAATTTTGATACTTATCTTATTCCCACAATCCAGGATATTCCTAAGATTACTCCCATATTGATAGAGAATCCAGATAAAGCAGGTCCCTTTGGAGCGAAAAGCCTTGGTGAACCCACCTTTGAATTGATCTCTGCTGCCATCAATAACGCTCTTTATAATGCCATGGGCGTAAGCTCTGCTGCTCTGCCATTATCACTTGAACAGGTATTTCTGAATCATAATCTCAAAAAACCTGAACGTCAGAGTATGATAGCCTGCAAAACTGAGTCCAGCTCCAGCCTCTCTGTGATCTCTGCTAAAACTGTAACGCCAACTACACTAAAGCAGGCATTAAAGCTGCTCGCAGATGGTAAGCATAATATTCTGGCTGGAGGTACTGACCTGATGATCAAGATGCGCAATTCAGCAGAAACCCATCAGGTGGTCAATATCAAACCACTCTCAGAACTGCAATACGTCTCGCTGGAAAATGACACCCTCCAGATTGGCAGTACCACAACTTTTGCTGAGATCATCGCTAATCCGCTGGTGAATACGCATTTTCCGGTGCTGGCATCTGCCTGCTCGCAGATAGGTTCTACGCAGATCAGGAATATTGCCACAATTGGCGGGAATATAGTAAATGCTGCTCCCTGTGCAGATAGTATTCCACCCCTCATCTTTTATGATGCTGAGTTGAGCCTTAGTTCTGCCAAAGGCACTCGTACTATTCCCATGAAAGATTTCATCATCAAAAGTTATCATACGGCAATTGAGTCGGATGAGATTCTCACAGCAGTTAATATCCCCCTGCCTCAGCCCCCAAAATCATTCTCGCATTACTTCCAGCTTGGCAGACGCAAAGCGCTTAATATCACCCGGATCAGTATCTGCGCCAGTTTAGAATTTGATCAGGACAAAAAGATCTGTAATTGCCGGATTGTTGCCGGATCGCTTCTCGAAAAACCCGGGCGTCTCCCGGAACTTGAAGAATTTATTATCGGGCGCTGGATTGATGAAAAACTTTATCGTGATTTGAAATACAGGCTTAATAGTATTCTTAACCCCAAAATCGGCAAAAGATGGTCTGCCTCTTACAAAATTCCCGTGTTTGTCAATCTCGTGATAGCTGCCATGGCTGATTTTAAAAAACAATATAGTGAGTATAAAAATGATCAAGCTTAAATTTACTCTTAATAATCTCCCGCAGGAATTAAATGTTCCTGATAATATGAGGCTTTTAGATATTCTGCGTGACGAATTGAATCTTACCGGCACAAAAGAAGGCTGCTCTGTGGGTGAATGTGGTGCCTGCACCGTTTTGATGAATGGTAAGGCTGTCTGCTCTTGTATGATACTCTCCTGTCAGGTGATGGATACTGATATAGAAACTATCGAAAACGCTGAACAGGATAAAATCCTTAAAACTTTGCAGGATAGTTTTTTGAAAACCGGTGCCGTCCAGTGCGGATTTTGCACTCCGGGCATGATCATGAGCGCCAAAGCTTTGCTTCTGGAAAATTTACAACCTTCAGAAGAGCAGATCAAAACCGCCCTGGAAGGTAATCTCTGCCGCTGCACAGGTTACGTTCAGATCATTGAAGCTGTGCAAATGGCTGCTGATATTCTTCACCAGGATAGTTAATGAATCTCACTTCCATTATCTTAGCTGCCGGAAATTCTACCCGCATGGGCACAGATAAAGCTCTTTTGCAGATAGAAGGTATCGCGGTTGTGGATATAATAATAGGCAAACTACAGGAATTTTCCTCAAAGATCATTATTGTCACTGGAGAAAATCATCAGAATCTGCAAGAACATCTTTTTACTCAAAATGTGGAATTCGTCAATAACTCTCAACCTGAACTGGGTATGTTCTCATCTCTCAAATTAGCTCTCAAGGCTGATGCCCTTTCAACTAATTATCTCATTCACCTGATAGATCAGCCATTTATCGCTTTGGATACCTATCAGATCCTGGTCTCGGCTATTGATGATCACCACCAGTTGTTTTTACCAGTGCTTACATCTCAAAATCGAACTGGACATCCTCTGATTATTTCTCCTCAGGTAGGTGGACGCATTCTAAATGCTTCTGTAAGTGATAATCTCAGTATAATTATTAAATCCCTGCCGGAAAGTATCATCAAACGCATTCCAGTCGATGATCCCAATATCCTTGATAATATCAATACTCCTCAGGAATTGAAAGATAAATTAACTGAAACAGGAACTTAAATGGAAACTTCTTTTAATCAGATAATTATCCAGGCAGCAGATAATCTCCAGAAAAATACTCCGTTCGTGATGGCTACTGTACTGGAATCGATAGGTGGAACCCCCTGCCGCAGCGGGTTCAAAATGATAGTATATCCCGACGGTTCTTCAGAAGGTACTGTGGGCGGTGGGCTTATTGAGCATAAAATACGCGCTGCCTGCCTTGAGATATTTACTACTAAAGAAAATAAACTGATGGAATTTGAACTCACAGAAGCAGAAATGGGTATAGGAATGCAATGCGGAGGTAATGCCAAAATATTTCTGGAATATTTTGCTCCTGCCAAAACTATCTATCTTTTTGGTGCCGGACATCTCTGCAAAAGCATTTTGCCCATCCTGAAATCACTCCAGTTTCACCTGGTAGTGATAGATAATAGAGAAGAATATGCCAGCTCAGAAAGACTTCCTCAGGCAGATAATGTTATCTGCCAGGACTACCTCCAGTTTGCCAAAGAATTTCTCCCAGCTCCCCAGGATGCTGTGATCATCTTCACCCATGCTCATTCAAATGATTATGATATCCTCTTAAATATCTGTCAGCGGAATTTAAATCTTACCTATCTGGGCATGATAGCTTCCCATCAAAAAGCTGCCGAAAATCTGCAGCAACTCAAAAATATCGGAATTTCCAACCAGCAACTCCAGAATATCCACACCCCCATCGGCCTGAATATTGCCAAAACCACTACCCAGGAAATTGCCATCAGCATCACAGCAGAATTACTCGCCATCTATAACAAAGTTACAAATATCAAATCCCTCACCGAAGCTCAGAAATTATAAATCCCTCTCATCTAATAATAACAACTGTATAACATCCCAAAACTTGAAAAATATCAAATAACACCCATATTTTTCAAAAATCCCCAAAACCCCCTATTTTCCACCAATTTCACCACCATAATCACCCTTAATCACATAATCAGCAATAATTTACCGCCCTTAAGGAGGAACAACTTAGCACTATCTAACAAAAAAACGTCACTATGTGCTTTGTTGTTCCGGCTTAAAGCTGATTGAAATGCGGGGAGATACGAACGTAAATGGGGAAAATAAATGAAATTATGTCACCTGAAAAAGCGATAGCAGTAAAAAGCTGTCATAACCAAAAACACTCGCCAGGTTATATATAATCTGGCGAGTTTGATTTTTATTATGCGTACCCAAACTTAATTTTAAATTTTGAATTTTCAATTATTCACCCCCTCAATCAATTTAAACCACAGAGTTCACAGAGAAATGTAATATAAGATTATTAAGCAACGAACAAAACTAACAAAACGAACAAATTTTTTAAGACTAGCCAAGTTTTCTTTATACTCTCTAATTTTCTAACCCTCTAACCTTCGCACTTTCGCATCTTCCCACCGTCGTTTTCCCCCAGCTCTGGATTACATTACACACTTAATTTTAAATTTTGAATTTTCAATTATTCACACCATCGCATTTTCACCCCTTCGCCCCTTCGTTTATTCCCCAGCTCTAGATTACATTACATTTAATTTTACATTTTACATTCTTGTCAGCCTATGGCTGATTACATTTTCAATTTTTTCGCCCCTTCACACCCTCTCTTCTTCGGTGATTGCCCGTTGGCATTATCAGAGCCATCAATCGAATCGACATGATAGACAATTCCTTCTAAAGGCACAAATGAACCTGCAAAAAAAAAACAATCACCCAAAACGCTGTCACGATTTTGAACATCTTTAACCTTCTTATATTATTTCATGGTAGTTTCAGCATGAATTCGCATGCTGCTAAAGGTTGGAATGCGATACGCTCTTCTTGCTTTTCTTCTTGCCTATTGTGGGCATGTTTGTTAGGGGCTTTCATAACTTTACATTATTAGTAATCTATAAATGAGAATGACTGCAAAATTTTCTTTAATTTATTCTTAGAATCCTGTTCACTCGCAAAATAAGTCAATGTGATTTCAAATACATAGCCTTCTACCATATGAGTAAAAACACACTTCTCCATAATTTCTCCAACATAATCAAAATAATACCTCATTACGAATTTAGTAAATTTATGACCTGAAATCATTAGTGTATCAAATTCGTTTATTGTAATGTTTTTATAATTAACACTATCATTTTGCATAGAAGTAAGAAAAGATTCCGCATAATTTTCTAAGAATATTTGTAAATTTTTTTCATCTAGTAAATCAAATGAAAACTCTTTTGATAATTCATTAATTGGGGCTGTAATTTTGAAACGGAAGTCACAACCTTCCTGATTACTAATAAAAGCTATGTATCCGTTTACTTCAATTTCACTTAAATCTGTAGGATAATAGAATGATATTCCATTTTTGTTATAATGGATATCATCTGAATATATGTTTGATGCAACAAGCAAAAAAATTGAAAATAAAACAAAATAAATATTTTTCTTTATACT
>JAVCDJ010000123.1 GCA_030765845.1 Candidatus Stygibacter australis | reverse complement strand
CTAAAGCTGAATAAGCATTTCCCATTCCCAGCGAACGGGTTCCATTATTCATCCCGCTGAAATCACTCCATAAAAAAGAGAGCATCGAGATAATAAAGCATAATATTATAGTTTTCTTCATCTGCCCTCCTACTTCACAACCGCAAAGGCTTCGTTACGTATGATCTCCCCGGAATCTGAGTAAATCCTCATTATATATATTCCATAAGGTACAGGCTTACCTTTCAGATCATATCCATACCATTCAAAATCATAATAGTTTTCTATGATATTATTACCAACTGGAGTAGCTTCACCAACTTCCCGTCCATCCATATTATAAATACTTATATAATACAGAGTAAGCCGATTAGTATAAAATCTGACTGTGATATGATCTTCATTATCCCTGTTAAACCCTTTTCCTTCCGGGAATTCCACTTTTGTTACATCCAATGGGGTTGCCTTGATTGGCGGTATTTCCAGAAAACTCACTCTCTGCCAGGGTTCCACTCCATCAGTGTCAGGATTCCCATCTTCATCTTCATCGATCAGGATCTCAGCATAATTATCAATTATCACAGTCTGCCCACTATCCTGTGCCATACCACCCAGATTATCTGGAGCACAATCAGGACCACTGGTGAAATCACCACCAGCAGTTATCACGGATACTATTCTTATCCTGGGATAATCAGCCATGTTGCGTTCAGCACTATAATAGAGTGTGCTCCATTCTATAGACACTTCCATGCTTCTGCCTAACTGACCAGTATCAAACCCGGCATAATCCTCACTATTGATCTCATCAGCAACCCGGGTTTGTCCTTCTCTGATTTTCCAGAATTGAGGATTAGTATTTGTATCCCAGGTAGCCAGAAAAAAGTCAGGATTGAAATTATAAAATTTAAAATTGCGCATCCAGGTATTTAGATCACTTTGATCCTGCATACCATAATCATCATAAATATCCAGATACAATATCACATTATTATCCCACGAACAGGCATCTACTGCTATATATAGATAGGTGTCGTCCCAGGTAACTTTCATCTGACGAATATCATTATATTCTCCCCAGTAGGAGTCAGTTTCACTTTCCAGACTTTCACCCAGCGAATCACGCAGCACATATTCATCCATGGTGTATTCATCACTGATTCCGTCCATAAGGAACCGGTCATAAATATCAGAACCCGTAACCCCCTGCAAAAGCAAGGGAATAAAAAATATTAACAAAATAACTCTCTTCATATTCACCATCCTATGTTATTTCAACATTCAAAATTCTACATTCAATTCAAAATTCATAATTCATAATTCATAATTTAAAAATTAACCCTTCACACTGCCTAGGGTCAGCCCGGAGACCAGCCATTTGCTTAATAATAAAAACAATATCACAACCGGAATACTTACCAGCAATGAGCCAGCAGCATACATACCCCACTCGGTGGACATATTACCCTGCAGACTTTTCAATCCAACGGGTAATGTAAATAACTTGTCATCCAGCATCACCTGGGCAGCTACAATATATTCATTCCAGGCACTCATAAAAGAAAATAAGGCAGTGATCACAAGCGCTGGTGCTGCCAATGGCAATATTATAGTTGAAAAAGATCTAAATCTCCCTGCTCCATCAACCAGAGCAGATTCCTCCAGACTAAAAGGTATTGTGTCATAATACCCTTTCATCATCCAGATGCAAAAAGGTAATGCCGTTGCGCTATACATCACCACCAGCCCCAGCATGGAATTTACCAGATGCAGCTTTGCTATCATTATATATAAAGGCAAAAGCAGCATAGTGGCTGGAAACATCTGAGTTACCAGAAGTGACATCAAGCCTGCCTTTCTTCCTGGAAATTCGTATCTTGAAAAAGCATAACCGGCTGTGGATGCCAGCACTACTCCCAAAATAGTCACCATTGCTGTCACCAGGAAACTGTTCCTGAGCCAAAGCAAAAAAGGCTTGGCTTGAAATAATTTTACATAATTATCAAAAGAAGCATCCTTGGGAATGATCGCCAGCGACTCAGTAAGCAGATTATTTCCTGGTCGTAATGATATGGTAAGCACTCGCAGGACGGGATATAGTGAAATTGCTGCAAATACGGTTAAGATGAAATAGATCAAAGTCAATTCATAAATATTATTTTTGTTATTCATTTTTCCCCCTACGCCTTTTCCGCTACTTTGGAGCGATTCATAAATGTAATACTGAATATTGCCAGGATAATAAATATGATCATGCTGAATGCTGCAGCATATCCATATCGATAAAGATTAAATGCTGCCCGATATACATAAGTAACCAGGATATGAGTGCTATCCGCTGGTTCTCCTCCATTAGATATCAGCCACACCACATTAAGATTATTAAATGTCCACACTATTCCCAGAGTAATAGCAGGGATCATAACAGGTTTCAGCATAGGAATAGTTATCCGCTTGAATTGCTCCCAGCGTCCTGCACCATCGATCCTGGCAGCTTCATATAATTCATGAGGAATAGATTGCAATCCTCCCAAAGCTATCATCATCATAAATGGAACTCCCAGCCAGACATTAGTGATAATACAGGCAATAAAAGCCAGAGTGGGATCACTCAGCCAGTTAATAGCATCTACTCCAAATTTGCTTAAAAGTAAATTTATCGCCCCTGAATCCTGCATGAACATACCTCGCCAGGTTAATGCCACTATGTATTGAGGAATTGCCCAGGGCAATATCAGTATCACTCGGAATATTGCCTTACCCCACAATTTCCGGTTTAAAATAACTGCCAGAAATACACCCAGAACTACATGGAAAAATACATTTACTGTAGTCCACACCAGGGTTTTCCACAAGGTAGAATAAAATATTGCTTCGCTGAGCACTTTCAGATATTGCCCAATTCCAATTACCCGCCAGGAATGGATATTGGTCATGCTCATATTGGAAAATGAGATCACAATATTATAAATGAAAGGATAAAGTACAACTCCAAATAAAAGTACTGCAGCGGGCATAACCATTACTACAGCAAAACGATTATTGCGGGTGATCACAGAGTTCGAGTTGCGCAGAAGTACTTTAAGAAATTTGAATATAAATACATAGCATAGATAGATACCTAATGCAATTCCCAATATATAGAGCACTGCTTTCATCACTTTCTCACCAGTAGTTACCACCAGTCCGGCATCTTCATACATGCTGTTGATCTTCTCTAATGCCAGTTTCTGCTGATAGGCAGCACCTTCTGCGGGTGTCAATGCTCCGGCAACCACATTCTGCAACGCTGGACGCATAGCATCCCAGGCAGCACGCATTTCCGGGATCACAGGCATGGGAACACCCACTTCTATCTGTCTGGCAGAGACCTGCAAAACCTTATCTTCTGTAAATAAAGGATCGGTTTGCAGAGTTTTCAAAGACGGAAATGATTTATGCTGAACCGCAAAACGCTTCTGTGCACTTTCAGAAGTAAGATATTTAAGCAGTTTTACGGCAGCATCCAGTTTTTCACCCTTTGTCCGGGAACTAATGGAATAGCCGGTTGCCGAGATCATCGGCTTGCAATACATACCTGTTTTTTCTATTATCGGCAAAGTTGCCAGTTGAAAATCCACTTTATCAGACTTAATATAATCATTCCAGCTCCAGTCACCATTGACCAGCATTGCAGCTCTGCCCTGCTTAAATTTATTATCTGCGATATTATAATCACATTCTTCGGGAATTATCTTATATTTATTACGCATATCCACGATTAGCTGAAAAGCGTCAATTGCTGCCTGACTGTCTAATTGCGGTACATTATTTTCATCAAATACCTCTCCCCCGTATCCTCCAAAAAATGGTACATACCAGAAAGGTTCATTATAGTTCCACACCAGTCCCCATTGATCGATCGTCCCGTCACCATCCAGATCACGTGTTAATTTTTCACCATATTCAATTAATTCTGCCAGAGTCTCAGGTGGTCGCTCAAGTCCCACTTCTCGGAATAATTCCATGTTACAGCACAGAGAAAGATGATTTCCCAGCCTGTCTGCCAGCATATAAATATGATCTTTATAAAGAAACTTCGCCTGGTCCATGAATTTATCCAGAAATTCGGGAGATAAAATATCCTCCAGAGGAGCGATAATACTTTCTTCATTACTGTCAGATAGCTTCATCACTTCAAAGGCACCCAGATTGTCAGAAGGTCCATAAACCAGCTCAGGGGCAGTATTTGTAAATGCTGCCACAGTCTGAAAACCTGTCCGCAATTCCTCAGTTCCTTTATGAAGTGCATTCACCTCAATATCAGGATTTGCGGCTTCAAATTCTGCTATCAATTCCTTTAATAATGGTTCCTTGCTGGGCTCCATTTGATGCCAGAGGCTTATCTGCAAAGGATCAGAACCCAATAGGATTACTGGTAATAAGAAAATTAAAATTATTATCAAAAAGTTCTTTTTCAATGTTCCCTTCTTCATTTCTTTTTCTCTTTTCTACAAACCTACTTAATGAAAAATCTTCACCTGAAATGTCAATAACTTTATCATATCTTCCTTGAATACCCTCCAGGGAAAGACGTTTTTGCAGGATAATTATTTTCTTCAAATAGAAAACCCCTATGGAGTATAATGAAAATCTACATTACATTTTTTCCCGCTTTCCGAGCCGTAATAGTTGTGAAGGCTGGTGTGTTCAGTGCCTTCAGCGGTTAACAAATATTTTACATTACATTATCCGTGTAAATCCGTGTAATCCGTGGCTAAATAAATGAATTTCTAATTACATTACATTTTTTCGTGCCAATTCGCGGTTTCTTGATGAGCCGTAAGCTTGCGAAGGCTATTCGTGGTTAAAAAAAATCTTACATTACAGCTCATCAAGACAATTACGAATAAACCGAACTGAAGAAGCACCAGAATTAAACTAATTATTCTTCTTACACCGTAGGCGTTATTTACTTGTAGTAATATTATGAAACTAAAAACAATTCTTACCTCGAAAGTGATATTTATCTCATTGAATAAAAAAATACCAGATATGTAATAAAATAGCTCTAATTAATACAAATATAAGGAACTTAAACCTTTTCTAATAGTATGGTTAGAAAAAAAATTGACAAAAAAGATCGTTAATAGAAATAAATGACATTGAAATATTAATCTGCTAAATTGTGAAAGAAACTATAAGGAGATATTATGAGAATTTGTATGACTACTTTTATCATTTTACTGTTATTATTTATGAGTTCATTATTATGTGCCCAGGATGAGGAATTAACTGATGAAGAAATTGAAGCAATTGCTCAAAGGGATATGCTGGAATATATGATAACCTATGCTCCAGCACGTTTTGACAAAAACCTGCAAGTTGGTGATAAACTCGTTTATCAGTCAAAATACGGCGAGCAAAATCTGGATACTATAGAAGTTATCAAAGACACATTGAGCGCTTTTTGGGTAAAGGAAGAATTTGAGGTGAATATTATTAATTATTTGATCAGTAGAGAAACTAGGGAATTGCTGGATATAAAGGGATATGATGAAGAAGGCAGATTTAATCATCCACAGATGTTGAATGAAGCTGAGAGGGAAGTGTTAATAAGTAAGAGAGAAGAAAAGATTACGGAATTGCTGGATAAAAATCTGTTTACACAATCTGATAAGAGAAAAGAGTTTCGAGTAAGAAATAATAATTATAACTGTAAGGTTATTGAATCAACAAACAATAACAGGGAAGATATTTTAGTATCTGAGAGTGTATCCCGTATGCTTCCCTTCATGTTTGGACTTGAATTGCAATTAAGTTATAATGTATTTGATCTAGAAAGAAGTGGATTGGTTAATTCCAATTCAGTTGTATTAATAATGACAGAGGAGAGATGATAACATGAAAATTATAATAGAATTTACGATAGTGATTATGTTTTTAATGACATTAACATCCTGTAATCTTGGTATTGGAGATGGAGAGCCTGATAAAGATTTAGGTGACAGGATTTTATTGCTGAATGCCGATGGTACTGAAGATCATTTTTTTGGTATAAGTTGCAAAGGTGAAAGTGGGTCTTATTATGATGCTTATTATGGGATCATCCAATTTTTTAATGATAATCATCGGTTCTTTCTAAGTAATAAAAAACTGATTGTATTTGATGCTGAGACCCACGAACTAGATTTTGTTCTTGAAGATATTGACTTAGATTTTAATAGTTCAGGTTTCACTAGTAATCCATCAGAAAGGGCATGTATAAGTTATGATGACAGCTTAATGGCATTTACTTCTGAGCATTGTCTATACTATCTGGAAACGGATACAAAAGAATATTATCAGATAACAGATAGTGGCAGGGATTATTATCCGGCATTTAGTCTTGATAAGAAGATATTTTTTTGTCGAATGGATAGTACCGGATCATGCAATTTAATGAGTATTTATCCTGACAGTACTGGTTTAGAAGAGCATTGTGCATTTGATGAAAAACTTTCCAGAATATTGCCTGGTCAAGTAGATCAAAGTAAGGTTTTTATCGTGAAAGGAAATTCATATTTTTATCAGTATGATCGTGAAACAGATCAACTTGATTATTTATGCGAGATACCTAATGACTGTGGAAAAGTAGTTGATAGAAGCAATGATGATAATTATTTTAGTTTTAATCAGTCTCAAACTTATCTGTATGTAATTGATGATGAAACATTGTATAGTTTTCCTGAAATTGATAATAAAAATAACGCTAAAATTATGCCAGATGGGGAATCCATTATTGTACATTATTTCGGGACTAATCAGGAATTGTTATATTTCGATTATGCTTCCAATACTTTTACCTATCAAATTCAATTGGAACACGGTAGATTACCAGCTACAACTTATATAATTGACATATCAAGTGATGGCAAGAAAATTGCAGTAATAACTCGAATTTTAAATGATTAGTTTAAAAAGGAGTATTTTATGAATAAGATCATACTAAGTGTATTAATTATATTACTGTTTATTTACATTGGCATCTGTGATCCTCCAGTTAACCCGGATGATTTTCCTACAGAAGTTAGAGATAGCTGGGAAACAGTCAATCAGTTACGTGAGTTACCAGAACCAACTTTTAATTACGTGGCAAATAGTGAAACTACAATTATTGATTCGAATAGTATACAACAATTCATACCATTTATTAAAGATAGTTTATATGATAATAGCATATCTTTAAGGCATTTTATAAATGCAAACTCTGTGTCCTCTGCCTGCCGTGCCGTAGCTTTATGCAAAGGATGGTGGTAAAATAATCTTCTCTTACATTACATTATCCGTGTTCACCCGTGTAGTCCGCCTGCCGTGCCGTAGCTTTATGCGAAGGATGGTGGCTAATATATTCTTACATTACATTCCTCTTCACTCAGCCCATATCGTCTCATTCCACACACTCTCAGCAGATCACCCACCGTCTTAATACCCCACAACCAGTTTTCCACACTAAGTTCCGTCAGATCAAATCCCAGTATCCCTCCCGCTCGGAAGATCAGCTTCGACCACAGATTATGCTGCCGCACAATATTCCACTTCTTCCTGTAATTCGCATCAAACCACCTGATATGATACTTCTCCCACACCTGCCTGAATTCCACCGCAGCAGCACTCCAGCACCCGTGTACCCGTTTCTGCACCGTATAATAATAATCCCCCTGCTCCGTGTGACTATGCTCAAAACTGCTCCGAATATACATAAACAACTTACGTGAATGGCTCCGGTACAATACCCCAGACTCCGTTTTACCCACTAAATACTGGAAAAATACATGCGGTTCAACTCCCCGGCGGTAAATCCGTAAAGCCCGAAACCGCGGATCAGGAGACAGCAAAACCTCCTGAAGATGCTCATCCCACCAGGCACTATAAACCGTTTCCAAATCCTCAGCATCATCAATTACCACCACTCTCCGCTGACTATATAACCTGCTGCCGTTATAGCAATTAATGATATATTCCCCACCT
>JAVCDJ010000122.1 GCA_030765845.1 Candidatus Stygibacter australis | reverse complement strand
CAGAAATATGGGTTGTATTCGTGTAGCTGCGCCAAGAGCGCAGAATTGTCTCTCCATAACCTGCCATTACGGTTATGAGAATTAGCACTAAAATTAATTTTTTCATTTTTTAAATTCCTTGCTGTAGAGTAGATTTATCAATATAAATAGAATAAATACTAATAGGATCAAGATCAATAGAAATAACCGTTTATTGGAGAACGAAAATCCAATTGCGATCAATCCAAATAAAAATGTTATAAAATAAAGCACTAAGGCTATTGCTTTCTGAGAATAACCCAGTTCAAGCAGTTTATGATGAATATGCTCTTTATCTGCATGAAATATATGCCGGTTATCTTTCATCCTGCGAAATATCGTATTAGAAGTCTCTATCAATGGTAACGCCAATGTAACAATTGGGATCAATAATGTCATTGTAGTAATCCCCTTAAACTGTCCTACACCTGAAATACAGATAGAGGCAATAGTGAATCCCAGAAATAACGCTCCCGTGTCACCCATAAAGATGCGTGCCGGAAAAAAATTATAATAGAGGAAACCAATGCTTCCTGCCATTAATATCAGTGATAAAATACTTACGAATGGATCGTGATTGATTATACCAATTGTAAGGATCACACCTCCTGCTATAGCTGATATCCCCGCTGCCAGTCCGTCAATACCATCAATAAGATTAAAAGCATTGATCACAGCAAGATACCACAATAATGTGAACGGATAGGAAAATATCCCGAGATTTATTGCATTACCAAAGGGATTTGTCAGTAAATTCATTCGATATCCAGCAAAATACATAAAACTGACTATTGCAGTTTGAAAAATCAACTTATACCTGGCAGTAAATTGCTTCTTATCATCCAGAAAGCCCAGTGCAGTTATCAAACTCCCACCAATTGCAAGCTCCATAAACCTGTCCTGATATTCCTTAAAGACTATTGCCAGAATGATCTCCATCAATATTATAGGAAGAGCAAAGGAAAGACCTCCTGCAAGCGCTACAGGTTCCTTGTGAATTCTTCGATTATCAGGCATATCAAGCATACCCATTTTTTTTGATAATCTTATATTAACCGGCACCAGGCAGAATGTCAATATTAGGGGAATTAAAAAACTCAAGGCATATATGCTAATTGTCATAAATTGCCTTATATTCATTGATAAATCTTTGAATAGCAAATTTTTCTTCTACTCGACTGCGTGATATTTTACTCCAGTCATGCAATTCTGTCTTACGTCGAGGTAGATTTACAAGTATATCAATTAATGTATTTGAATCTTTCACGTCCACCAGTATTCCATTTTCTGAATCAACTAATTCATTATTACCCTTAATATTAGATGCTATTATGGGCAACCCGCTTGCCATAGCTTCCAATATGGAGATCGAGAGACCTTCCCACCGTGAATAAAGGATGAAAGCATCAAGTTTGATCAATATCTCATTTATTTTTACCTGCCAGCCAGTGAGTAGTATTCGGGTATTCATTTTAGCCTGATCAATCAAATTCTTACAAATCAAAAAATCATCTCCATCTCCTACAAATACAAACTGAATATCATCATTTTTCTGGCAGGCAGTAATTGCCGCATTGATCGTGTTATATACATTTTTCTGGGTTGTGAAACGCAAAACACTACCTATCGTAAATGGATTCTCTTTGTAATTTCTGTCTGACAGATAATCGTCAGCATTCTTAACCTTAAATCCTTCCAATGAAATTCCATTATAAATTGTTATCGCTTTCTCTGCGGGTAAAATTCCCCTTCTTATCGCCATTTCTCGCTCATGATCATTAACAAATATCACTTTGTTGCAAAACCTGCCGGCTATTTTTTCCAGAAACATATAAATCATATTAACGAGATTCGATTGATGCTCGTGGATGGCAAAACCATGTACTGTGTGATATACCTGCTTCACGCCTGCCAGTCTTGCCGCAATTCTTCCCATAAATCCCGTTTTGCTGGAATGGGTATGCACTATATCAAATTTATACTTCCTGATAAGTTTATAAATGCTGTTCATAGCAGCCAGATCAAAGATAGAAATATTCCGTTCCAGATATTTCACTGGCAAATGGTGGTATCCTTCCTTTTCCACTTCCTTTTCTAAAGGACCACCAGGTTTGCTTATCACATAGATCTCATACTCGTTTTTATCTAAACCTGCAAGCAGGCTGAGCATCATGTTCTGCACTCCTGAAAGAAGAGGCAATAATTGTATATGGAGCAGTTTCTTTTTATTCATCAGTAACTTTATCCATTATCTCAGCTAGTTGCCTTGCCTGAGCTTGGCGTTCAAATTCTCTATAATCATTATTTGCCACATTAAACCTTTTAGTTAGATCCCCTTTTCTGATTATCCCACAGAATTCCTGTATCCCGGCTTTAATTTTTTCTTTACTTGATCCATCAATAACAAGTCCAGCAGAATATTTATTTATGATCCCCGCTGCTTCCCCATCTTCCGGTATCATTGCCAGGATCGGACGTTTTACAGCCAGATATTCAAATAATTTCTGGGTCAATATCATCCTGCTGTCTTCACTTGAAATGAATAATAATAATACCGTGCTGTCAATCAATTTTTTTATATAATCTCCATAAATCAGATACTTTATCCGTTTTAAACATTCATGTTCAAAAAATAATTCCTCGATTGACTTAGGAAAACTACCAATAAATTCAAATATTACTCCATCCAGAGGATAATCATCATCGATGAGCTCTTTAATTGATTCCAGAAATAACCTGGGATTTCGTTTCCCGTAAAAATGTCCTGCATAGGTAAATGTTATCCTGCTGTTATCACTCTGCTCTGGGATCTCTTTCGAGATCGCTTCCCGGTCATATCCATTATAGATCACACTCACTTTATCACTTCCGCATTCCGGATAGATCTCCAGAAACCGTTCCTTAGACCTGTCCGTAACGTGGATAATAGAATCCGCTGCTCTGATTATCCGTTTTTCCCATGTCTCTGCCAGCCTGCGGTGAAATCTGCTGAAATAGCTGATATCCGGCTTACCCTGCCACAGATCACGATAATCAAGTATATAGGGCAATCCTGTTTTCTGACTCACCATATAAGCTAGAATGCCTGAAGTGAAAGGACTCATAGTTGCAAAGATCACCTTGATATCATGTAAACGACACAGCTTGCAGGCTTCTTTGTATGCTGTTAGCAGCCACCCTATTTTGGAATCAATGGGAAATACATCTCTCCCAAAACTACGTAGATTCTGACTGGCGTGAATATATGCACTATCCCCTTCTTTCCTGCCCCATATTTTATCCCACAAATATATGATTCGCATGGGGTCTGCAGTCTCAGTTCGGATGATCTCTGTATTTGAAAGTTTGTCCATCAATGATTCGTCTCGAGCTACGTAACTTATATCTTTAACAGTTAAAACTACTGGTTCCCACCCATTAGCTGGTAAATTACGGACGAAGTTATATGACCGCTGCACACCTGGTCCACTTAATGGTGGAAAGAAATAAGAGATTATTAAGGCTTTTGGCATCTTATCCTTTTAACTCTTCTAACCAAATTTCTCCGTCTCTATCCTGATCCGGCAACCACTCTTTGCATTCCTCACCTTCAGCATCCTACCCGTAACCATCACCTCCGCATCATTCAATTGCCACCAGGTATTCTCTGTAAACAGGTCTAACTCCTCCTGTTCATTTTCCAATATTTTACGTTCCAGGATTTCTGTCACACGCCATAATCCCTTCAAATACAGGGTAATCTCATCAATATCTCGACCTATCTCAATCTCAACCAGATCACGCTTATTATGTACTTTTACGCTTGACCTTTGCTCTAACCAGTTACTTATCTCTGAAAGCCGTGCCTTCCATACCGAAGGATCTCCCTTTAATCGCTCCATCAACCATTTATATATTTCAGATAAAAGCAATATCTCTTCAAAAGTGTATAAACTGAAATTAAAAACTAATAAAGATCTGAACTTCCTTGCTTTATCTATCATGTCCTCGATCTTTTCTTCCAGAGCATCTCGAGTTAAGGATATTTTGCCATTTAAAAGAGCTTGATCACTAAAATTCACCGGCAGTTCTATCAGGGTCCCCTCATTTATATTCGCAGGAATTATAAAATATGGATAGCCAATCCCATTCACAAAACCCTGCAGATCCGGCATTGTCAAGGAACTATCCCACACCAGATCACTATCTTTGCTGTTTAATATGTCCTCTTCTTTCAGTGTCAACAGATTTGCCTTGCGCACTCCTTTAATTTTTGAAGTAGTAAATTCAGTCAATTTATCTAATGAAGTGGCAATTTTCTCTTCTGCATTTTCACCACTTAAAAACAGTCCGAAATCATGCCCAAATGCCTGCAGTTCATTCTTCTGCTTCTTCTGGTCTTCATCATTCAGATCATAATCGACACCCGGTTTGTCAGAATAATTTACTCCAAAGAAATAGGTGCTCCTGATACCATTATCATGTTCAAGACCCGATATAAGATCAAAATTCCAGTATGGCTCCCAGTTATCAAATAAGTATCTCAGCAAACCCCAAAAATTCCTTAAATGATATTTCACCCGCCAGAAGCTTCTGAACCAGTAAAAGAAACTACCCCAAAAAGTACTCCAGTTCCATTTAGTTAATTTATCAACATTATGACTGATTGTTACAGCATACTGCTTATTTCCTGGCCATACTGGCTTTTGCATCAATGGATATCTTAAATAGTTTTCCCCTTCTCCCAGAAATAATTCTACCAAATTGATCATTCCTGTTAAATAAGGGTAACTCATAAATTTTTCAAAATTCGATTGCTGATATAAGTACTGCTTATGTGGATCCCGCTGATTGAATGCATTCTGCTCCCTGCCGGTTAAATGAAAATATATATTACCGATCAGATCAAAATGAAATACTCCCACATAAAAACGCTTTTGCTGCGAATCACAGGTAAAAGATATGGGTTCCACTATCTCCCTGCTGCATAAATATGGAATATCATGACCTATATTAAAACTTTTCAGTAATTGCTTGATATCAGCCCTGCCCAGATTTTCATAATTATAATGAATGGGATCATGCAAAATGCAAATTGCAAACCCTCGCGGATTATCAGATAAATAGTCCTCAACTATCTTCTTATCAGATACATACATGAAGGGTATCTCTTCCACTTTCGCATATTCATCATCAGCAAGAATCCGGTAGTTATAGCCCAATACAGTAAATATATAATCTATACTATAGGCTATCTTATCCCGATAATCCCTTAATTTATGATCTACCATTACTGCAAACATTTTCTGCTTCTCCTTATTGACGGCTTACTTATTATACTTTACTCTTTTTGTCAATACCCAAAATTATCTCATAAATTTATCCGCAAATTGTTTGACAGCTTTAACCTGAATTTAACTTTTGCTCCCGAGTGCATGTGTAGCTCAGTTGGTAGAGCAGCTGACTCTTAATCAGCGGGTCTAGGGTTCGAATCCCTACACATGTACCATTTTTTTTACCCTGAAAGCTTCTAAATTTACGCAGCAACTACATTTCATCCTAACTGATATGGACATGAATAGTATGATTTTCAGTCACGTTCTCGTTTTTTCTTACATCATTTTTCAGATAAATGTTAACAATGTCTTGACAGTTTAACTAATTATCTATCAGCTAATTTTTTAAAAAAGAATGATGAAATTTATAGTCTGGAGATTAATTAGTAAATGGAAAATGTATTTGTTCTGATCTCTCCCCATACTGATGTGATAAAAGTAGAGAAATATCTGAAAGAAAAAGAGTTATCTCATCTTAAGGTATGGTCGGAACCAATTTTACCTCCCTTTATCAATCCTCTGGAAACAATTATTATCCTCCTGCTGTCTGGTGGAACTGAAGTGCTGGTAAAAAAAATTGTCCAGAAAGCTTTTTCCACCATTTATATTTATTGTCTACCGATCAATAATGCGCTTTCATCGGGTGCCGAACTCAATGGTTATTATCATGCAAATAGCGAGATTAAGATTGCCACATATACAGAGGAAGCTTTCAAATTACTTTTTAATATAGAAAAATATAAGACAAAAATGAATGAGTCCAAGCTTCTGATGATTGGCAAACCACACGAGTGGGTACTCACATCCGAATTCCTTTCACCTCCGCCCCCTTTCAAAACAAAGATATATCCGACTTCAGTGAATGAACTCCTACACAGTTATGACAAGGTAGATCCCAAAATCGCGAATGAAGAAGCTGAGTACTGGTATAATAAAGATGACCTTGCTAAACTACCTCCTGCTGAGTTTTATAATTCTGCTGTCAGCTATCTGGCAATAAATAGACTCCTGAAAAAATTTGAAGCAAATATGCTGGCTGTCCGCTGCAAAGACATGCAGCAGCAAGGCTCGTCCTTTTGCCTCACAATGGATAGATTTAATGAAGAAGGCATTATCTCAGCCTGTGAGGGTGATCTGGAAGCTGCCTTCTCACTTAAAATACTTAATTTGTTAACTGAAAAATACTGCTGGATGACAAATATCTCTCACATAGATTTTATTGATAACCTGCTCTATTTAACGCATTGCACAGTTCCCATGGACATGTTCAATATCAATAGTACTTTTCTTTTTAATAATGCCCCGGAATTTGATTTTATAGAGGAATTTATGGATGTCAGGCAACCTCGGGATATCACGGTTTTTCGCATAGGCAAAGATTCCCGCTTTGATGTTCTAGAAGGCACCGTGAATTCTGAAATAGTAGGGAAAAATAGCTTCTGCCGAAGCTCCATGCAAATTCAGACGAATGAATCGCTTCATGACTGGTTTGACAATATCTGTGGAAATCATCAGGTGGTTGTTTATGGTAAGTATGCTGACCAGATCCGTCATTTCTTTAGACTTTTATATTAATATTGCAAGGATACATTAGTTGACCAAAAATATTGTTTCCATAGAAAAACTAAGCAAATCATTTGCCGAAAAGCTTATTTGCCAGGATGCCTCTTTTGGCATTCATGAAAATAATAAAATCGGCTTGATCGGGATTAATGGCTGCGGAAAATCCACTTTCCTGAAAATGCTCACTGGCAGAGAACCACTTGATAACGGATCCATCGTCTTTCGCAGTAATATAAAAATTGGTTATCTACCTCAAATTCCTGAGCTTGATGATGATCTTTCGGTTTATCAGCAAATATATTTCAGTAGCAATCCCAAGTACAATCTGCTTCGCAGGTATCATCAATTAGAAGATGAAATGAAAAAACCTGATGTTGATCTTCCTGAACTGGTTGCTGAACAGCAGCGTTTGATGACTGAAATTGATGCAAAACAGGTCTGGGACATTGAAGTCAAAGCCAGAAAATTCCTTGATATCCTCGGATTCTCTGACTTGAGCCTGAATACAGGTATCCTCTCTGGTGGACAGAAAAGGCGGCTTGATCTGGCTCGAGTACTTATGGACGATCCTGATATCCTGATCCTTGATGAGCCTACCAACCACCTTGATGTAGATATTATCGAGTGGTTGCAGGAATATCTGCTCAATTACAAGGGTATAATAATTTTCGTAACCCATGACCGGTATTTCCTTGATGCTGTCTCAAACCGGGTTATGGAAATGGAAGATGGAAAGATCAGATTCTATGATGGAAATTATGGCTATTATCTGCAAAAAAAAGAATTTGACCTTTTAGACTCCGAACGTAAAGAAACCAGGCGTCGGGCTCAACTCAAAAAAGAGATCAAATGGCTTCACCGCGGAGCAAAAGCTCGCACAAGTAAACCTAAAAACCATATTGACCGCGTTAAAGAACTTATAGATAAATCTTATCTCGTATCAAATTCTGAGCTGGAAATTGCTTTTGCCAGCAAGAGAATGGGAAAAACTATTCTTGAACTAAAAAACGTTGCTAAATCTTATGATGAGAAACACCTTTTTAGTGGTTTCTCTCACATCTTTCAAAAGATGGAAAGAATTGGTATTATCGGTACTAATGGCTGCGGAAAAACTACTCTGCTACGCCTGATCTCTAGTGAGGAAACTCCTGATCAAGGCAGTATCAAAATTGGACTTAATACAATATTTGCCTATTTTAAACAGGAAAATCATGATTTTAAGCCTGAACAGAAAGTAATTGATTATATCAGAGATTATGCTGAACATATCCGCACGAAGGATGGTATGTTACATTCTGCTTCGGAAATGCTGGAAAAATTTCTTTTTGATGGGAAAATGCAGCAGTCAAAATTAAAGTCCCTCTCCGGGGGTGAAAAGAAAAGATTGTATCTGCTCTCTTCGCTTATGTTTGGAGCTAATTTTATTATCTTAGATGAGCCTACAAATGATCTTGATATTAAAACCCTGGAGATATTGGAAGATTATCTGGATGCTTTCAAAGGCTGCATTATCACAGTATCCCATGATCGGTATTTCCTGGATAGAGTTGTCGATTTCCTCTTTGTTTTCACAGATATTGGAATAATCAAATTTCCGGGTAATTATTCAGATTATCTGCTGGTGAAAAGGTTTCAAGATAGTCAATTACAGGAGACCAAAGCTCAAAACACACATAAATTGGAGCAGCAGAGAAAAGCTGATAAACCTAAACGTTTGGGGTACTTACAGCTTCGTGAGATGGGAGAGATAGAAAACAGAATTGAACAACTGGAATTAGATAAAAAGGAACTTCAAGATCACATCCTTCAGAATGCTGCTAATATGAAACCTGCAGATTTTAAAGAAAATTCAGCTAAACAGGAGTTGATTGCAAAGGAATTAGGCAAACTCGAAGAACGCTGGCTCGAACTCTCTACTAATGAAGATTGAACAAGGAAAAATAAATCATATTTGAACCATGATTTCTGAACTGCAACTCTAAACATTATTTTTGTATATTTTCAGATATTTGATTCAATCTTAGCATACCCGTAAGTTCTCATTTTATGGGAGTGTCATTAACGGTGATACAAATTGGTAATCCACTATATCATAAGAATTATTTGACATATATGTAACATCCGAATAGCTTAATTAATCAGGTGAAGAAGCTTAGTTCTCCACCTGATTTCTTTTAAAAATGAAAAAAAATAAGTGCTGTGTCATGTTTTTGAGAAAGCTCAGACTTTGTTATCGATATTAACAACTGGAATACAACCCTTAATACCAATAATAATAAATTGTTGAACTAACAGTTTCAAGTGGATTGTGTTGTATGAATAATGGAGCTTCATACGTTTTCTTTGCTTTTTTAGCCATCTTTTCCTCCTTAGAATTTACTCACTCGGTGAGTTTTGTATTTATTGACATTCTATTATCTTCTTATCAATTAATCCTTTTATAAAATGGGATGCATCCTGTTTTGCTTGATCTTCAATGGTATCATATTCAGACGTGATCAGATCTACAATTGTGCCAAAATCTTTTTCTTCTATCACTTTCAGCCAGATAAATCTGCCAACATCATTCATAGAAAAATAATTTCCTGATTCAAGTTCCAGTACGATCAATTCATCGTCAACATCTCTCCATGTGATCATTTCATTTAACTTGAATTTGGTTTCTGGGTTATAAAAATCCATTAATTCTCCTGATTTCTTTTTTGATTTTTCTTTTTTTGTAGATGCTTGCCCTGCATATAGCTGCTATCATTCATCCAGTATCTAATTTTCTCCCTAACGCCCAGATAGACTGGATATTTTTCGGGTTCTTCATCTTCAAAAAGATCTTTCCCTTCCTGGCTTAACCAGCAATGACCTTTAGCTTCCCTTTGATCATCCATATTGCTCATTCCAATATTTATTTTTAGATCTAATCCCATTTTGCTCAATATGTTATAGAGAATAAATGCTCTGTAAAAGCATCTATTCGGATTTCCTTTAAGATAAAATTCAGATTTGCTATCTACAAATTCCACTATCCGTTCTAAATCCTTCGGAGAAAGATCATGTATGTCTGATTTTTGATAATTCTTTACTTTTTTTAACTGGTTACTAGTCAATAACAACCAGGCTTCAATAATATAAACCAGCATCTCAAAATACAATAATCTTTGCCGAATTTTCAATTACCCCTCCCTATAGTGTTTTTTTTGCTTTTTTTACTTTTTCTTGTCAAGATAAAATTATATACACCTATCCCCTCGGATTTCTGAGACTGTTCATTTATTTTGCAACAAAATTTAAAAAACTGCAATGATATCAATAACTTAAGTTGAACGTCTTCACACCGGTTACTGAGTTAGCAAAAATTTGTTATTTTACATTTGCTAATGCTATGGGTAATCAGTATTCAGGAGTAGATTATGAAGAGCAAAACGATAGATAAGGCAGTGTTTGTTAGGCTTGAACCGGGTCAAGATATTATTCAGCAGCTTATTGACGTGATAACCAGGCATGAGATAAAGCTTGGTTAAGTGAGTGGGACAATCTGGCCTGGATGGAAGCTCATGAAAAAAAGGTTTGCCTAGCAAATTCTTATGTAGAGCACGAGATCGATGATCGTCCTATCTTTAATAATGGAACTTTAATCTTACATTTACTAGGTATTGTGCTACAATTGCTGATATGGATACGATTTTGGAATAAATGGAATACAACTAATCAGGTTCAATCAGGCAATTTTGTAGTGATAGATAGCACAGGTTTTGCTGCCTTGTATGAAATTCCCTGGACTGAAGTGGAAAAGTATGATGTTGCTGAAACTGAAGAGGGTTATGTCATCAGAACATATTTTCCTATGATCAGAAATTGCGGCAGTTAAAATTGAAGTTCATCTTCGGGTGTGAAAAGAAAAGATTATATCTGCTCTCTTCGCTTATGTTTGTGGCAAATTTTATTAGCCTCGATGAGCCTACGAATGTTCTTGATATTAAAACCCTGGAGATCTTAGAAGACTATCTGGATGCCTTCAAAGGATGCATTATCACAGTATCCCATGATCGGTATTTTTTGAACAGAGTTGTTGATTTCCTATTTGTTTTCACAGATCTTGGAATAATCAAATTTCCGGGTAATTATTCAGGCTATCTGCTGGTGAAAAGGTTTCAAGATAGTCAATTACAGGAGACCAAAGCTCAAAACACACATAAATTGGAGCAGCAGAGAAAATCTGATAAACTCAAACGTTTGGGGGTACTTACAGCTTCGCGAGATGGAAGAAATAGAAAACAAAATTGAGCAACTGAAATTAGATAAAAAGGAGCTTCAAGATCAAATTCTTCAGAATGCTGCTAATATGAAACCTTCACATTTTTAAAGAAAATTCAGCTAAACAGGAGATGATTGAACAGGAATTAAGCGAACTGGAAGAACGCTGGCTGCGTTTATCATCACAAGATGAATGATAGCTGGTCTATCTAATTACCGTCATCTTCCTGGTAATTTTTTTATATCCCGGCACTTTTAACTGATACACATACACTCCACTGGCTGCCAGTTTTCCCTTTTTATCTATCCCATCCCAGCGCCAGCGATGTTCTCCCGCACTTAATGTATCAGAATATATCTTGCTTATCACTCTTCTTCCCCGCTGGTCAAAGATGGTCAGCTTTACTTTTTTCTTTGCTTCTGGAAGATAAAATAGTATCTCTGTCTGATGGGATCTATCTTCATTTATCAGTAGTGGATTAGGATAATTGCCCAGCAGTTGCGGGACAGAAACCAATTCCAGATCATCAGTAGAGGTCTCATTCACCTGGATCAGGTCTGTAAGTATCAGCTCATCCATATTTGTGGCATTACTAACTGTAAGCCTTACGCTGTATGTCCCGGGTGAACTATATACCCAGGATGGTGTTTCCAGATTTACAGCATCAATTATTCCATCATTATTGAAATCCCAGTAAACTTCAGCGGCATAATGTCGAGTAAGGTTACTGAAATTCACTATTAGTGGTGAAGTCCCGGAATAGTGGTCAGCTTCGAAATCGGCTTTCATTTCTCGCGAAATAACCAGATGAACATCTATCAAAGCCCCTAATGCATCATTTACCTTAATTTCACTATGAATTACTGCATCATCATCTGTGGCATTGCCTTCACGCCAGTCTATTAAGAATTCCTCTGTCTCTATTATCATAGTTTCATCAAAGGGCAATATTACGTCAAATACTCTCACTGAATCCGGTTCCAGAAGATTAAAACTATCCACGTAATAGGAATTATCAGGAAAATTATATAATTCACTCTTGATCAAATTTGCGGTCATTGTCAAAAGCATTCCTGTTTCAGGAGTAGCCTGATGCGGAGGATCTCCAATCGGGAAATATGGCAGGAATACACTTGTGGCAGGATTGCCAAGCAAGGCATACATGGTAGTTGTTCTGGCTGGTTCCCCTGGTAGAACTCCTTC